>CAYLVN010000021.1:17456-17545 GCA_964387115.1 uncultured Fibrobacter sp. | reverse complement strand
AAATCATAAAGTTACCTCTGGGGTGAAATCATAAAGTTACCTCTGGGTGAAATCACAAAGTTACCTCTGGGTGAAATCACAAAGTTACC
>CAYLVN010000021.1:12219-17356 GCA_964387115.1 uncultured Fibrobacter sp. | reverse complement strand
TCTGGGGTGAATCACAAAGTTACCTCTGGGGTGAATCACAAAGTTACCTCTGGGGTGAATCACAAAGTTACCTCTGGGGGTGATAGAATTCGAGGACCCGAAGATGCTTTATCAGGAATCAACACCGTTGTTCATGCTTATGGAAATACAACAATTATCCAGAAACCAGAACCTTTACAACGATCTTGTGAACGGTTTCATTCGTTGCCAGTGGAGCATGGGCATCTTCAGGAAAAAACAGGGCACACTGCCCGGGATTGAGGTAAAACCAGTGATCGGGCATGTCACGGAAAAATAAAACATCCTTTTCATAATTGTATTCTCCCTCCGGTGCCACACAACTTGAGATGTTTTTCCATCCGATTGTGTCTCTTCCGGATACAGAATATTGGATATCGATGTATCTTCTGTGTGTCTCGAGTTTTGCTCTCTCGATTCCCATACCACTGACCACCGAACCGAGGGCAAAAACCTGTTCACCATTTATCACCATTTTCCCGGAAGTGAATGTCTCAGCGCTTTATGGAACGCAGAAAGTTTATCGCATTTTTAAATCCAGGGTGGATTGCAGAATATCGGTCCATATTTGTTAATTGATCCAGTATCATAAAAGCCCCCGGGCATCTATCGAATCAATCTTCTTGAATGCAGAAAGGAAAATATTTTCCACCTCGTATAACTCAGAATCTTTGTTTCTCTTCTTCCACAGGATTTTAAAATCATCAAGCAGATCGCTTCCCTCGCTAATCAGCTCTTTTTTGTCAAGAAGAATCTTTCCTGTCTGTCGGTACTCCACTACCTTCATAAAACTCAGCAGCCCCAGTGTCCATCTGACTGCCCTTGCACCCCAGATAATTTCGCCATATTTTTCAACTGAGAAATCTCTGAGACAGGAAATCTGCTCTTTTATAATTTCTGCTCTTTTAAAATTTTCAGAAATCTCTGCAATATCAACCTCTTTTACCTGTTCTTCCCTGTTCCAGAGTCCGCCAAAGCCTTCCACCCATGCATAAATATTACCGAAATGGAACGTACAGAGACTTCCAAGCTCTCTAAGCAGTTTGTAAAGCTTTCCGGAGATATCCTGCCACTCGATCATCGATGCTGCCCGGTCGAACTCATTATCATCCTCATAGGAATTGTGGTTCCAGGATAAAGCAGCACTCAGCATCATTCCGTGTAGAGATCCGGAAATCAGGTTAACATGGCCGCAATCCCCCCAGTCAGTCGTCAGTATTCCTTCTGCGCCGGATGAGTGTCCGTGAGAAACCATTCTTCGGATGTTCGAAGAGGCGCTGCTAATATCATATGCAAATCTGCTCCACCCGTGCAGACCCGGGCAGCAGTATTGGGTCAACCCTTTCCGGGCAAAGATTTCCGTGCTGCTGCTGTCAATATCAGGAGCATAGCCCCAATTGAGAAAAATCATCTCCCGCGGAAGTTCTTCGATCAATTCCGGGTAATGCAGTACTATATCACCCCACATCATCGGGATTTTCCCATTATCGATAACAACACCTGCTACCTTTTTTACAAAATCCACATACAGCCGACCTGTTCCCAGTTCCTGAGCCTTTTTGATGTTTTTTCCTTTGCCAAGATCAAACGTCTCATCGCAGCATATATTAAAAAATTTTGAAGAAAAAGCGGGTATCACCTCTTCTATCATCGATTTAATCAGTTCGAAGCTTTCCGGGTTCTGTGGATCTATCGTGTAATGAGCCATCCTGTCCCAGAGGTTATGTGGTATGTCTGAAGCTTTTATGTCAAGCTCATTCAATTGTTCAAACCGTTTGAGTCTCAGGAGTTCATAAAGATGTCCGAATGTTGAAAGCGATGGTACAAGATCAATGTGAAGTCTGCGGCAGTGCTTATCGAGTTCTTTAATCTCCTCTGCGGTCAGAGGGTCTTTTCCGCTCCACAATTCAGGAATATTCCTGAAGGCAAATGTATGCTCCATGTAGAGCTGCATCTGATTGAATTTGTAGATAGACAGTTTATCGGCGAGCCATTTCAGGGTTTCCAACTGTGGAACCCTGCCCCTTGTTACATCATGGTAAAAACCACGCCTGGGGAAATCCGGGAAGTCTTCTATGTAAAGACACGGGATCTCCGCACCACACTGGTTCACAATCTGGCAGAGGGTTTGAACAGCCCGTAAAAACGATTCATCTCCTCCCCCTGACACATTAATTCTTTCCGGACTTACATCAATGGTATAGTTTTCAGGCCCCGTCATCTCCTTTGTGCAGAAATAGATTCCCTTTGGCCGTTCCGCAGGTGTTATCTCTACTTCAGGTTTCTGTCCAGTAATTTTCATTAGTGAACTGGTCAGCACTGATGATATAAACAGGTTCTCTTCAGTCAGTTTGTCAAAAAACATCTTTACTGAAAGATCTAATTTAAAGGAAGCTTCTCTGGATACACAGTTTTTTACCTGCGGTATCAAGTACATCTTTTCTCCACCGGAAGATATTGCTCTTAATTCTACTCTTTAACGTAAAAGTCTCAGTTGGAGAAAACAAAAAAACCTAAGATATTGAGATGACAAGGTTTGAAGGCATTGCAGGTCTTATCGACAAGGTGATAAGATCAAGATGTCTGAAAGCCTTAGTGCTCAACAGATTATGATTATTTGCCTCATCCAACTGCGATTTTCAGGTTTAAGAAAACCAACTCAATTCAATGATAAATTTAAAAAGAGCCATTAAGTTTGTACACACTGTTTATTTCTTGTAATTGGTACGGTTTTTATATTATATATTCTACAAATCAGCCGATATGTTTAATGAACGGCTTTTTTCCGGGGTAAAAGCATGGACAACCACATTCAAATAGAAGAAATACGCAAATATCGTCAGTATCTTTCAGAAATTCTCGGTGAAGATATAGACGAAGAGGTAGCAGCAAGAATCTGGGTGATGAGATATGCAGAAATATGGCGCATGAAGCAAAACTCGACTACAAAAGCCTGAACTGCTGATCTTGTCAAAAAAATTGAATCCTTGCCCGAATTCGCCCATTTAGTGAAAATAGGTGGATCATTTAATCCCGAAATTAAAATCTGCAGTTTACCGGAAGCGCCACTCTGTTTTCCCTGTTCCCTGCAGTTATTATATAAACCCCCGGCTTTACCCTTTTTCCAGTATAATTAGCATAGTCCCAGAGCACTGTTCCATCTTCTGAAACATTCAATCTGCACACCGTTCTTCCAGACTGATCAAAAATTATAACCGGACTGTTTCTGTGATGCGGAGTGATTTTAATATGAAGCATTTTCCCGTTTGAAAATACAGTCACCGGATTTGTGGTCTTATTTGTTAATTTATGCCTGATGTTAAGCGACGGAATGTAAGCCGGAGGTGCACTGTAGAACGATCCCAGATTGCCGGTGAAATACATCTTCCCTATTACGATCTCATTTTCTGTACCGCTTGCCTGCTGCACCTGAAACCTGATCGCTTTCACTTTTGATAAATCAAGTCGGGCACCGGAACCGGATAATCTCTGAGTGAACCCGGTTATCGGTAAACTGAATTCCTTCATCTGAGAGGTAAGATAAAGAGAATCCTCGAAATATGTATAGTCCGTAATGTCTGTGGTTATCAGTTGCACTGAAACTCCAAGAGGGGTTGCTGAGCGGGCAGACACTATGATGGAGTCAAGCCCGGTTAGATTCAGGTTTCCTTCCGGTGTTGTGCAGTTCCACTCCAGCGCAGAATACGGGTCAAATCCCAGATTTCCCTGATCGAGGTGATATGCCCATTTAAGCTGAGATTCTGAACCGCTCTGTATCACTTCAAATTCACGAACCTTTGACTTCCCAGCTTTACCTTCATCGCTGTCAAAATAGCTGCACCATTGATTACCGATATAGGGCTTGAGATCTCCATCACTGAACTCATCAATCAGGAGGCGGTTCCCTACCATCAGATTCAACGCACCGCCCAGCCAGACTCTCTTCTGAACCGGAGCTGATAATCCCCTGGCATTTATGGTAACCTTGTAATATCCCTGGGGCATCGGATCACCTTCCAAAGACAATCCGTACCATGAAATATCGAAAGAGCTTGTGGTTCCGCTATACTGGCACCATGCTGAGCTGTCTGTTTCGCTCATAAGCTCAACGGCCCAGATCGCCGGCTTATTGAAGCGGCCGCTTACCCTGAGTGGAGCTATGCTGGCATTGATATCAAAGGGAGTAACTGAGGGCTGGTCGACCCATTGCAGTGCGACTCCAGGAAGAGAATCTTTCATGTCTTCCCAGAGATTTGTGAACACACCGGATATCAATGATGCTCCAAACCAGGCCAGAAACTGATCAAAGTACATCTCATTGTGCAGTGTATCTTCATTGTTCGGATCGCTTGCTTTTCCCCAGTAATCTGAACCCTCATAGAACTTCAGCAGCTCTTCACTGAATGGTTCTGCTGCCTGAGGCCCTCCGGCACCCATTGCCGCTGTTGCCCACATTGCGACTGTAAGATGGCTGTGCTCGGTTCTGGGTCGGATGACACCACTTCCCAGTTCAAATTCTCCGGTCACAGCACTTCCGTCCATTTGAAAAAAATTCGCCTTATCCGGTGTGCCGATAAAAGAGAGCGCTTTCTGCAGAAATGTTTTTGCGCGAATTTCGTTGTACCATAAATAATCTGTTGCCACTCTCCAAAGTACCCTTATGGCATCTTTATAAAAAAACTCTCCTCCTGCATAACTATTATAACCCAGAGCTTCTCCGCAAAACTCACCCGTAGGTTTCATCCAGTCTGGTACCATTCCGTTCTGGTAGCCCGGTGATGCAGCGATACTTGTGTAACACTGATCGATAAGACCTTTCCAGTTACGTTTCTGGGCATCGAACTCATCGAATACACGATAGAAAGCCGGTGCAAAATAGCCCGGATTAACAAATGCGGCACCTCCCCAGTCTGCACCAGGACGCAGATATTTACCGTCTTCAACCATCAAAGACCAGAGGCTGTTAATGATGTCCTGAGCCCTGCCGGCATAAGTTGCTCCTTTGGGGCTGGTGTGGGCTGACCAGACATTCTTTTTGACCAGCAGATCAGCAAAGATCAAAGCTAATGCGATATCTTGATCGGCATCTGAAGCCGGACCTGTACCAACTACCGTTCCC
>CAYLVN010000021.1:1366-12209 GCA_964387115.1 uncultured Fibrobacter sp. | reverse complement strand
CCTCCTGACTGGCCCGCCAATTGTAATACTCTCCTGACCACAGGCAATTTTCACCTGCGTCCCAGATTTTATTGAAGTAGGTCTGATCGTTGCAATAAAGGGCCAGAATCATGCCGTAACCTACACCCTCTGAGACGGCATCCTGGAGATGCGGTGGTTCAGATTTAGGCCTGTGTACCATGGTGACCGTATAGGGATCAATATTTCTCTTTTTTATGCCTTGCCAGGTTTTAAGCAGAATTGAATCATAAGGAGTACTCACAGAAGGTAGAACCGATGGGAAAGGAAGAAGAGTGGCTGAAGCATGTAAACATGTTAGACAAAGAACGATAACCGCTTTCCTTACCAATAAAAGCATGCTTTCTCCAATTAATATAAAAGGTACCTGATAGTTTTTATTATTAGTGTGCTTTGAAAATAATGTAGTTCAGAACCATATTGATAAAGAATCCCTTTTTTTGGAAACAGTTTATATATTAGTTTCCATCTGGACCTGGCCGGTATTCAAACCCGTAAATCTTTATAATGACCAATAGAAATAATCTTTTTTCAAATTTCAAAAGCATTATTATATGGACTATCGCATCTGCTATTGGTGCCACCTGGCGCATAAAAATCAATAGACCTGAAAATCTTGACCCCTTTAACGACCTTGGCTGCGGAAGAATTTACTGCTTCTGGCACTCTCAACTTCTTCCTCTTTCTTTCATTTTCAGAAATACAGGAAAAACGGCACTTGTTTCCAAAAGCCGTGACGGGCAGATTGCCGCTGCAGTAGCAAGATACTGGAAACATGATATAGTCTTCGGTTCATCGGGCAGCAACAGAATCTCTGCATTGCGCCAATGTGTACGGGTTCTCAACGAAAAAAAATGTGTGGTTATTACACCTGATGGCCCAAGAGGACCAGCCCGGAAAATCAAATCTGGTGTCGCCCAGATAGCTCTGCTCTCGGGTGCGCAGGTCGTACCGGTTGCTGTAGCCGCAGACCGGGCCTGGAGATTGAAATCCTGGGATAAGTTTTTGATTCCAAAACCTTTCAGCAGGCTGAAAGTATTCCTCGGCGACCCTGTCGATCCCGGGCAATTTTTGGAAAACGAGTGTGATACAGAAAAACTTCGCACAATTATTCAGGAAAGGATGGATCAACTTGGCGACCTGGCCTGAAAGCGTTCATATCCTGGTTCCATCTTACAGATCAGCAAACCTCCTGAGTAAGTTTCTTCCAGACCTGCTTAGATTTGTCCCTGTATCACAAGTTCTGGTAGTCGATGATGCCTCAGAAGATAATACCCCTGATATCTGTTCCGGATTTGGCATCACCTGCCTGAAACACGAGATAAACAGGGGAAAAGGCGCAGCGCTGAGAACCGGTTTTAAATACCTTCTGGAAAAGGGTACCAGCTGGATAATCACAATGGATGCCGATGGGCAGCATTCACCAGAGGACCTTCACTGTTTTTTAGACACGATTAAAGAAACGCCTGACGTGGGGATCTGTATCGGCTCAAGGACAATGAAACCCGGGATAATGCCTTTCTGGAGAATCTGCTCTAACCGGCTTACGTCATGGAGTCTTTCCCTGATAACCGGCGCCAGAATCCTGGATAGTCAATGTGGTTACCGGATCTACTCTTCAGCCCTGCTCAGGTCTATTTCCATAGAATATGACCGATTCGAAATGGAAACCGAGGTGATAATAAAATCGATCCGTAAGGGTTACAGAGTCAGTTTTACAAAGGTGCAAACATTATATTTGAATGATCTAAGTCATATTTCTCATTTAAATGATACATTAAGATGGGTCAAAGCCGTACTCATTACCAGTTTTAAATCTAAGTCCCGGAAATAACTGAAGATGGCAGAATACCTCAACCCCACTGTCGGCTGCGAAAAACTGATAAAAATATTGCGGGAGAAGGGCATCACCGATGAGCGGGTGCTCGATGCCTTCCGCAAGGTCCCACGTCATCTTTTTGTTGACGGTGCGATGTATGCGCAGGCTTACGATGATAATGCGCTGCCGATCGGCAATGGCCAGACTATTTCTCAACCGATTGTGGTTGCGATGATGACTGAGATGCTTGAGTTGAAAAAAGATGAAAAGATTCTGGAGATTGGAACCGGATCCGGTTTTCAAACTGCTATCCTGGCCCAGTTTTCACGCCGTGTATACACAATCGAGCGTCAGAGAGACCTTGGTGAAAACGCAAGAAAGAGATTGAGAGAACTGGGTTATATAAATGTGGTTTGTAAAATTGGTGACGGGACTTGCGGGTGGCAGCAGTTTGCCCCTTTTGACAAGATAATCGTTACCGCGGGAGCTCCAGTAGTACCGAAAACTCTCATCGATCAACTCGCTATAGGCGGGCGGATGATCATTCCTGCCGGGGACCGGAAAAAACAGGAACTGCACATTTACGACCGTTCCGAGCTTGGATGCAAATGCAGGGTTACCGGTGATGTTACTTTTGTACCATTAATCGGCGAACATGGCTGGTAGAGGTTTTCTTTCCCAGTTTCATTCTCTTCCATCTTACACCATGCTGAACCTGCGCATTATAGCAGATAGATGCATAAACCTGAAAGTCGCAGTTGTGAAGAACAAAAACCGTAAGATGTCGAAATGATAAGGCTTGCGGGTCTTATTTAGAAGAAGATTTCCTGAAAGCTTTAATGCTGAACGGATTGCATCTCTTTTTTCAGTATAAATAACACAAAAATCTAAACCAAAGGTATCAAACTCATGCAGGAACTATTTACAACTTTTATTAACTGGTACATGGAGCATATCAATTATCTGACCATAACCCTTCTTATGGCAATCGAAAGCTCTTTTATCCCGTTTCCTTCAGAAGTCGTAATACCACCTGCTGCGTGGAAAGCCGCACAAGGGAATTTAAACATTTTTGGCGTATTTGCATGTGGTACTGCAGGAGCTCTCATCGGAGCTATTTTCAACTATTACTTTGCTCTTTACCTGGGTAGAAAAGTGCTTTACTCTCTGGCAGATACCCGTCTGGCTCATCTACTTCTAATTAACAGAGAGAGCCTTGTGAAAGCTGAAAATTACTTTAACAAATATGGCAGAAGTTCTACTTTTATTGGACGGCTGCTACCTGCTATCCGTCAGCTCATTCCTCTTCCTGCGGGCGTTGCCCGTATGGATATAAAGGCTTTTTTGCTGTTCACAACCCTAGGGGCAGGAATTTGGAACCTTATTCTTGTCCTTCTTGGCTTCTTCCTTTACTCACAAAAAGAATTGCTTGAGAGATATTATCACCTTTTATCTTACACTTTTCTGGGTGTTGGAGCTGTTTTCGTGGCTTATGTTGTGATCAAGACCATATTAACGAAAAAAACCACCCGTGAAAAACAAACCCCTGTGACCGAAATTTCACATACCGGAGCAGATGAAACTGCCGAAGCTGCTGAAGAGTAAGAGAACTAGTCAGGGACACCTGGGTTGAAATATCTCTTTCAGCCCTCCCGGCAATATTCATCAGACCGTAACGAATTAATTTCCTGCGCTTCTTAAATTGTGCCCGCAGGTTTATTTATGCTCGGTTTTGGTTGGAAAAAAACCTGTTTGCAATTATATTGTTATGTTTTCTCGTGATCTGATTTTCACTATATAGAGGAGCTTATCGAAATGTCAAAAAACAAAGTACCTCACGATGGTAACTCAGCCTGCGCTCATGTTGCGCACGCTGTAAATGAAGTCATTGCAATATATCCTATTACCCCATCTTCAAACATGGGAGAGATCTCCGATGAGAAGAGTGCTGCAGGGCAGAAAAATATCTGGGGAACAGTGCCCCAGGTTGCAGAGCTGCAGTCTGAAGGTGGTGCAGCGGGCGCAGTTCATGGTGCACTCTCTACTGGAGCCCTGACCACAACGTTTACCGCATCTCAGGGTCTGCTCCTGATGATTCCCAATATGTACAAAATTGCCGGTGAGCTCACCCCTACTGTTTTTCATGTAACAGCACGTGCTATTGCCTGTCAGGGTCTATCAATCTTCGGTGACCACAGCGATGTAATGGCTGTACGCCAGACCGGTTTTGCCATGCTTTCCTCAACAAATGTTCAGGAAGCCATGGATTTTGCCCTGATTGCTCACAGCGCAACTCTGGAAGCCAGAGTACCATTCGTGCATTTCTTTGATGGTTTCCGGACATCTCATGAGCTCCAGAAAATTGAAGAGCTGACATTTGATGACATGCGCGCAATGATCAATACCGAGCTTGTCTGGGCACACCGTAAGCGTTCGATGAGCCCTGACCGTCCTTACATCAAAGGAACTGCCCAGAATCCTGATGTCTATTTCCAGGGGCGTGAAACTGTAAACGCATATTATAAAATGTGTCCGGGAATTGTTCAGAAATATATGGACAAATTCGCAAAACTCACCGGTCGCCAGTACCACCTTTTTGATTATGTCGGTGCACCAGACGCAGACAGAGTTATTATAGCGATGGGTTCTGCATGTGACACCATTCATGAAACCGTCGATTATCTTAACAAACAGGGTCAGAAGACAGGTGCTATAAAGGTACGTCTGTTCAGACCTTTTGACATCAAAGGTCTCATCGACATCATTCCCTCTTCCGTGAAGAAAATCGCGGTTCTTGATAGAACAAAAGAGCCGGGATCTCTGGGCGAGCCGCTTTATGAAGACATAAGAGCAGCTATCGGCGAAGCAATTCAGGAAGGTATCGCAAAATTTGCCTCTCCAGTAATTATCGGAGGTCGTTACGGACTGGGTTCTGCAGAATTTACCCCTGCAATGGTAAAGGCAGTATTTGATGAGCTCGCCAAGAGCGCACCTAAGAGCCATTTTATCATCGGTATCAATGACGACGTCACAAACAGCTCTCTTGATTTCGACAGGTCATTTTCAATCGAAACTGATGATGTTTACAGAGCTCTCTTCTACGGTCTGGGCTCCGATGGAACCGTAAGCGCAAACAAAAACAGCATGAAAATCATCGCAGACAAAACCGAAAATAATACCCAGGGATATTTTGTTTACGATTCAAAAAAAGCAGGTTCAGTTACAGTTTCACATCTGCGTTTCGGCATAAATCCGATCCGCCGTCCATACCTGATCTCTAAAGCCAACTTCCTGGCATGTCACAACTTTTCCTTCCTGGAGAAGCTCGACATGCTCAAAAACCTTCAGGAAGGTGGTACATTCCTTCTTGAATCACAGTACGATAAAGACACTGTCTGGGACAAACTCCCCGGCCGTGTACAGAAACAGATCATCGATAAAAAGCTCAAGTTTTATGTAATTGATGCCATCGGCATTGCCCAGAAAATCGGCCTCGGCCCACGCATCAACACCATTATGCAGACCGCTTTTTTCAAGATCTGCGGTATAATTGATGGAAATACAGCGATCGATTCCATCAAGTACGCAATCAAGAAAACATACAGCAGAAAAGGTGATGCCATTGTCAAGATGAACATCGATTCCATCGATATGGCTCTTGAAGGCATTAAAGAAGTCAGTATCCCTTCTGCACCTTCCAACCCTGTTGCCGAGATCAAGGTCGTACCCGAAGACGCTCCAGAATTTGTGCAGAACGTCACTGCCAAGATTATTAAGGCCGAAGGTGATCTGCTGCCTGTTTCCAAGATTCCTGACGATGGTATCTGGCCCTCTGGAACAACCCAGTATGAAAAACGCAATATCGCTGTTACCATCCCTGTCTGGAACGAAAAGACCTGTATTCAGTGTCACCGTTGCGCTCTGATCTGTCCGCATGCGGCAGTCCGCCCGAAAGCTTATGATCCGAAGTATCTTGAAAATGCACCAGAAGCTTTCAAATCAGCAGATGCAAAAGGTAAAGAGCTGGCCGGTCTCAAATACACTCTTCAGGTTGCTCCGGAAGATTGTACCGGATGTGGAATATGCGTTGAGAACTGCCCGACCCATGGTAAAGGCAACGCAATCGAGATGCATCCCCAGACTCCGCTTCGTGAACAGGAAGCCAAAAACTGGGAATTTTTCCTTTCTCTTCCGGAAACCGATCAGAAACTGATCGACAAGAGCACAGTCAAGGGAAGCCAGTTCATAAAGCCGCTCTTTGAGTTCAGCGGTGCTTGCGGCGGATGTGGTGAAACCGCTTATATCAAGCTGCTCTCTCAGCTTTTCGGTGATCGCGCCTACATAGCAAATGCAACCGGATGCTCATCAATCTACGGTGCGAATCTTCCCACTACCCCGTATACGACACGTGCAGACGGCAGAGGCCCGGCATGGAACAACTCCCTGTTTGAAGACAACGCGGAGCTTGCACTTGGAATGCGCCTCACCGTTGACAAGTTTACACAATACGCTACTGAACTGTCAAATAAGATTATCAGTGATGGTACAGACGGTCCTGAACTGAAGCTGCTCCTTGGAGAAATCCTTTCTGCAGATCAGTCATCGCAGGAACTCATCGAGGTACAGCGTGGCCGTGTTGCCAATGCTAAAAAGCTTCTCGCAAAAAGCTCATCAGCTGCAGCAAAAGAGCTTTTGACCATCGTAGATTATCTGGTTCAGAAGTCTGTTTGGGCTGTAGGCGGTGACGGGTGGGCGTATGACATCGGGTACGGAGGACTTGACCATGTACTTGCATCTGGCAAGAATATCAACATCATGGTTCTTGACACGGAAGTTTACTCCAACACCGGAGGTCAGGCATCCAAATCAACTCCCATGGGAGCTGTTGCAAAATTTGCAGCCAGCGGTAAACCCACAATCAAAAAAGATATGGGTATGATCGCCATGAGCTACGGATACATCTATGTAGCACGGGTTGCTATCGGAGCAAACCAGAACCAGGCTGTAAAAGCATTTATGGAAGCAGAAGCCTATAACGGTCCATCACTGATACTCTGCTACAGCCACTGTATCGCTCATGGAATCAACATGAAGCAGGGATACACTGAGCAGAAACGGGCAGTAGAGTCAGGACACTGGCCGTTGTACAGATATAATCCGGAACTGGCTCCTCAGGGGAAAAATCCGCTGATTATTGACAGTAAAGACCCTACCCTGCCGCTTGCGGACTATGTCTACAATGAAAACCGTTACAAAATTCTGCAGCGCACAAATCCTGAGATGTCAAAGAAATTCATCGACCATGCACAGAAATCTGTAATATCCAAAATCAAGACCCTTAAACAGATGGCTGCGATGGAGATGGAGAAAGAGTCAGATCAGGAAGAAAAAGGTGAGATGACTACCAGCCGCTAAAGCTGAGGAAAGTCAAAAACTAAGAGCAGGGATTTGCAATGCAGATCCCTGCTCTTTTATTTTAATTACATTCCGGTAATTGACAGAAGCATCCTCATCCTGAGTGGTTCATCCAAACCTGTTGAATTATCCGGAAAATCGCAATCGTTTGAGCACGTAAAATTTTCAGGCATCTTGATCTTACCACCTTGTCAATAAGACCTGTGCCTTCAAATCTTATTCATCTCGACATCTTACAACTCTTTATTCTCCCCGACTGCGACTCTCAGGATTATATTTCTTTCTTAACAGAAACGGGTTGCGAAAAAATGAAAACACAGAAATTTTTCCTTCATGGTTCATGGATGTTCTCTCAATCGGGCAGAAAAATGTTTTATAAAGCAAAGGTGCCCGGATGTGTTCATACTGATCTTATGCGTGCAGGTCTGATTCCCGATCCTTTCAGAGAGGATAACGAGCTGAGACTGGACTGGATCGAACGTACCGACTGGGAGTACCGGCTGTTTTTCCATCTCCCCCGTAACATTCTCAAACAGAATCACCTTCAGCTTGTAATGGAAGGGGTCGATACGCTCGGGTCTGTTTCACTTAACGGTAAACTGGTTGGCCGAACCGAAAACATGTTCACGAGGTACCGTTTTGATATTAAGCCATTTATTATTAATGGTAAAAATGAGCTGGTTGTTAATTTCCTCAATCCGATGGATTACATTGCAGCAAAACGTAAACACCACAATTTCCCCGAATGGAATGATCCTGTCGGCGGGGCATCAAACATCCGGAAACAGCAATGTTCATTCGGCTGGGACTGGGGACCGCGATTAGCCACCTGCGGGATCTATAAACCTGTCTACATTATGGCATGGTCTGTAAACAGAATAGAATCGGTCCAGGTCAGTCAGGTTCATGAGAATGGTAAAGTGATGCTTTCTGTAAAAACCGAGCTTGCAGATTCCACCTCGGACCCGAATCTGTCTTTGCGGTACCGTCTCTCTCTGGATGGCACTGCTGTAGCCTACAGTGACAATCAGGAACTGATTGTCGACAATCCACAACTATGGTGGCCAAATGGCCTGGGGCCGGCTCCCCTTTACGAACTTACTGTTGATCTGGTGCATAAAGGTGAAATAATCGATACAGAAACAGTTCCTGTTGGCCTCAGAACAATCGTTCTTGACCGTCATAGTGATCAGTGGGGAGAATCATTTCAGTTTGTTGTAAACGGGAAACCGCTCTTTGCCAAAGGAGCTAACTGGATACCGGCAGACAGCTTCGTTTCACGCATAAAAGATTCAACTTACCGGGATCTGCTGACATCCGCAGTTCAGGCAAATATGAATATGCTCCGGGTATGGGGCGGTGGAATTTACGAATCAGATCTTTTCTATGACCTTTGCGACAGACTTGGAATACTGGTCTGGCAGGACTTCATGTTTGCATGTTCTCTTTACCCCGGAGACCACGGATTCCTCTCTTTAGTAAGAGATGAAGCATCAACGCAGATTAAAAGGCTGAGAAATCATCCATGCCTTGCGCTCTGGTGCGGTAATAATGAAATTGAACAGATGCCTCAGGAAATCATGGCTGATCCATTCAGAAAAAAAGCATATGAGGATCTCTTTTACGATCTGCTTCCCTCTCAGGTTTCAAAATACAGCCCCCAGATCCCCTACTGGCCCTCATCTCCTCACAACCCCTGTGGATTTGAGGCTGGATGCGTTTCAGAAAACGGTGGTGATGCGCACTTCTGGGATGTCTGGCACCAGAGGAAAAGTGTTAAAACCTATGAACAGAAATATTTCCGGTTCTGCTCTGAATTCGGAATGCAGTCTTTTTGTTCTCCTCAAACAGCCAGACAGTTTACATCTGTTAAAAACATGAACGTTTTCGGCCTGCAGATGGAAAGTCATCAGAAGCATCCGGCCGGTAACCTGATTATTCTTGAATACATATCAAGACTATACCGGTTCCCAAAAGATTACTCTTCCCTTTCCTGTCTCTCACAGCTTAATCAGGCTTATTGCATGAAAACCGCTGTGGAACACTTCAGAAGAAACATGCCGCGGGTTATGGGCGCTCTTTACTGGCAGCTCAATGACTGCTGGCCGGTTGCCTCATGGTCAAGTATCGAGTACGGTGGAAGATGGAAAGCACTGCATTACCATGCACGCCGTTTTTTCTCTCCTGTTATGATCTGTGCCCATGTACCTGGAGATGAATACCCGGGTAAATTAAACAGGATTGTAAACACGATTTCGGAGGTAAACATATATACGGTCAGCGATTCTCCGGTGGGATTCGAAGGGCGCCTGGGCTGGGCACTCTATAATATCGATTCAGGAATTCTTGAACAAAAAGAATACAACGCAAAACTCGCTTATGGAGAGTCGGTAAAGCATAAAACTCTTGATTTTTCAGATCAGATCGAAAGCCAAGGCAGAAGTAAATTAATCCTGAGACTTTACTTGAAAAGAGATGATGAGCTGGTTTCTCAGAACACCGTTTTTTTTACAGCACCGCGGTTTATAGATTTCCCGAAGAATAAGATTCAACGGGATATACAGATGACAGATGATCTCAGTTTCATACTGACCCTCAAGTCTTCCAGTTTTCATCATCAGGTGAATTTTGACATCAAAGGTGTATCTTACCGTGCAGATGACAATTTTTTTGATCTCTATCCGGAAATACCTCATTCAACCAGTGTAAAACTGAACAGGAAATTAAGCAAAGACGATATTCTGAGAAAACTGGAAGTCAAATCTCTGGTTGACAGTTACTGAATACTTATGGATACCACCTGAATATGTTGCCGGTATCCGGTATTGAGGCTGTTATGGTATTGCTGATACTGGTAAAACTGTCAAAAACGGCCGGATCAATCTCTCCATCCATCGCTTTGACATTTTGATGCACCTGCAGACTGTTGCGGGCACCTGCCAGAACAGTTGAGAGACCGGGTCTGCTGAGAATCCAGCGGATCGCAAGTTCGTTAAGAGGCCGCCCCCCGGTGGACAGTGCCGCTTTTTTAAATTTTTCAACGCCCTCATAAACATGGGGCCAAACCTGCTCATCGAATAACACAGTGCTTTTCCTGTGATCTCCGGGGACAAACTGAAGTGTGCGGTTGAATTTACCTGTAAGAATCCCCTGTGCCAGAGAACTGTAAGAGACCACAGAAATCCCATTTTCACGACAGTAAGGGATTAAATCCCTTTCTCCCCATCTCCAGAGCAGATTGTAGCACATTTGATGAGCATCGATTTTCCCGATTTTTGAGATCCTTTTCATCTGTTCAACCGAGAAATTGCTTACACCTATGCCTTTTATAAGCCCCTTTTCACGTGCACTGACCAGCCCCTCCATCATACCCTCAAGATCAGCATCCTTTCTGGGCCAGTGAATATAAAAGAGATCAATATATTCAGTTCCGAGCCGTTTAAGACTGGCAAGCACCGATTTTTCCACCTTTTCCTTAGGTGTAAACATCGTCTTTGAGGCAATAAAGACTTTATCTCTGACACCTCGTAAAGCACGTCCCAACACTTCCTCGGAGTGTCCCCTGCCATACGATTGTGCAGTATCGAAATG
>CAYLVN010000021.1:0-1356 GCA_964387115.1 uncultured Fibrobacter sp. | reverse complement strand
TGATTCCTGTCTCAAATGCGGCTCTGATTGCATCAATCGATTCCATATCATTCTGTTCTCCCCAGTCCGCTCCACCAAAAGCCCAGCATCCAAGACCAAGCACCGATGACCTTTTATGGACAGTTCCTATTACAGATGAGGGAATCTCAGAGTGTCTATTTTCCAAAGTACATCTCTCCGATATTTCTTCAGGGTAAAAAAGTATAAGAGACGCGGGTCGATTTACTGCCTGCAACCAGTTTCGGGAAAGACCAGGTCTGAATTTCTGACAGAAGCATCTTCTCAAACTGCCCGTTGTACAGTCCTCCGGATTTAAGCCCTGGTTTCACAATACTGCCATCATCTCTCACTTCAAATTGCACAGGAAAGCTATCAGCAACTACTACGTATGGTCCAAGAGACTGAAGCATTTCCTCAAAAACAGCCGGTCCATAATACTGGTCAATCCACAATTTTACCGCATCCTCCTTGAATGGAACCGGCGTGTTGCGGGAGAGAACCTTTTTCAGAGATGTTTTCAAAAAGTACTTGAGATCAGCATTCGGGGCACAGTCTTTTGGATTCAAAACCTCCACAAGGTCAATAGCTTTAGGTGGAAAAAAATCCTGAATAGCACCGTTATACGGAACATACTCCCTTCGGTTTAATATCAGGTTGTCCCCTTTCCTCTGAGCTTTCCACATTTCATCAACCTGACTCTCTCCAAAACAGGTATCTCCCTCTATAACAAATGCCTGGCGAATAATCCTGTAATTGCAGGTATACGTGCTTGAATCCTCAAAAGAAGAAAAAGGGTCAAGGTATGCATGCTTTACATGCACAAAAGAAGCAGTATCGCCAGAAGGAAATTCTACAAACCAGTCTGTAACCTGCCAGATAATTCCATTGTCCAGCAGTTCAACCCTGTCAAGCTTTTGAAAGGGTCCCGTGCTGTCGGCTGTCTGGCAGATCCAGAAGCCTGCAGCGGCTTTTTTCAGATTCGTTTTCTGTTCATCGCTCAATTCCTTCAGGTCACGAAAGCTTTCAAATTCGCTGTTTACAATACTTGAAACATTAGAAGGAAGTCCCTTTGTAGAAAGCCTGGAGTAAAAAAGAAAGGCCACTATTAGAAGCACCAGCAGTACTAAACCTTTAGATAAAGAATTACTTGATTTTTTTTCTCTGGAATGCATTGTTACCTCGCTCTGGTTGAATATTAACAAAAATACTCATTTTACCATCCGATTCAAAACCTGACTTAATCCCAATGAATGTAGAATAGAACGACTCGGGAGAAGATTTAGATATGCCGGGTCATTAATTTAGTTGGAAACTGCCGCTCAATGGGTTTATTTTTAACTTTGGGGTACCTCTAAA
>CAYLVN010000020.1:0-17561 GCA_964387115.1 uncultured Fibrobacter sp. | reverse complement strand
GCCTCTTCATTGCTTTTCAGGTTTGGCGCGAATCCTCCTTCATCGCCCACCCCCACAGCATAACCCTTTTTGCCGAACCCCGGTCCTGTCATCTTGAAACTGTTTGGCTTTGGGAGCACCACAGAGTTCCCGCCGCTCTCGGAATCATCATAAGTGTACCACCAGCCGCCAAGTGCCGATTGATGATTTCCGTCATCGCAGTAATCAACAACTAACGGGGATTCACCGGCAGAAACCGCTATGCAGAATGAAAAAATCAGAGAAACTACACAAATTCTGTTCACTTTAACCTCCCCCCGTTTGATATAACTTTCAATATAACTCAATCTCATCTATCCACAAATCGATATCCTGATCGTTGCCGCCGGCCCATTTCCACTTTATAAGGTTCTGGTCTTCAAGAACGGTTTCCACATCTACTTTCTGATCCGGTAAAGTAGAGGACGGCTGACTGAAATCCTTCCTGAACACCAGTTTTACATCTGTCCAGTCATCCTTTATAAGTCCGGTTATATCAGTCTGGTAATCATTATACCCGGTAAGGGTCATGCATGAATTGCGATCAGGTGATGGGGTCCTTGATTCATGAGGCAATATAAAAAACAGTTTTCCAGAACCGGCTTTTCCCTTCATTTTAAAACGGATCCCCTTGTACGGCCTTATATCGATACCTATGCACTGTGGACATGATGCGCGCTGGCTCAGGTATGTATAAACACCCAGAAAAGCATCAGCAGTTCCCCCGGTTTTCCCTGTTATCCTTACCGCATACCCCTTCCCACCATACCCCGGAGCGCTTTTTACAAACAGATTCTGGCACGAGGTCGATACAGGAGGCCAGACAATCGATTTCCCCCCATCTGCAGAATCGGAATATGTACTCCAGATTCCCCCAAGATTGTTAGCAGGACCGGGCTGATTGTTATCTTCTACTACCAGAAAAAACGCTGCCGCTATAAACAGACATACTGAAAAAGCAGATGCGAATTTCCACACTCTGATATTTCTTTTGCGCTGGTAGGGCCGCTTAAGATTCATCAAAATGTTTTTCAGAGATTCTTTATTGCCCGACAGTATAGAACCGCAAAAGGCTGAATCACGCAGCAGTCTTTCAAGTTCTTCATTTTCCATCAGCCAGACTCTCTTTCAGTAGAACACCATCTGTACAAACGGCCGAACTTATCCGGGGTTGCAGGTTTTTTCCGGATATTTCCCTCAGAACAACTAAACCCCTTGAAATAAGGGACTTTACAGTTCCCTCTTTTTTTCCCAGAATTTCACATATCTCTGAAATCTTTTTTTCCTGAACAAATCGCAGCACAAGAACATCCCTGTAATGCATCGGCATCTCCTCCATTGCACTCCGGAGCTTCATATATGCCTCGTTTTCTTCCAGTTTCTTCTGAGCTGCATCTATTTCCTCCTGAAGATTTCTTCTCGATTCAAAAGCAATAAGCTCTTCACGCTCCATAGCCTCAGAAAGTGACTGAGGTGCGTACTTTTTTCTCCTGAAATAGTCAATTACCTCGTTTTTGGCAATTCTGTAAAGCCAGGCGGAAAACGGGGCACCTGTAAATCGATATCTCCAGAGATTTTTAAGTGCTTTAAAGAAAGTCTCTGCTGTGATATCTCTGGCAATTTCTACCTGTGAGGTATGATAAATGCAATAGCGAAGAATACCCTCATGGTATTCTTCAAACAATTCACCGAATGCCCGCGGGTCATGTTCAGCATTCTTTATCAGGTTATTTTCGGTTTCCCGGTCCAATAAGCATACTCCAGAAAGCTGTTCCTTCCCTGCCTGCCCAGTTCTGAAACGGTTCCAGTAGGAAAAGGTTGCATTTTATTATAACAACAGAACCGATTTTTTCAAGAAAATGAATTCTTTGCAACCGTTTTCATCGCTGACCGTTATTTTACTGAGCAGTGCAGAATTATGGCAATTCAAACTTAAATCGGAGTTTTTATGAAATTATTCTCCTTGTATGCTGCGGTCCTGTTTTTATCTGCAGTCGGGTCGCTCATGGCAAGCACATTCAGTGGTACGGTCCGTGATCTTGAGACTAACAAACCGGTATCAGGAGTACGTGTTTCGGTCGGTTTTACAGATACAGTCACCTATACAGATATTAACGGCTGGTTCTCTTTCAGTGATGGTTCAGATGTAAAGAGAATGCGACCATCGGGGAAACCAGAATCTATTCTCATCAGAAAAATTTCCGGCGGTTCTGCAATCGACCTTAGGCACTGTGAATCAATCAATAGAATTGAACTGTTTGATTTGAAAGGCAGGTCTCTTTTCAAGACTGATGTTCCAAACTCCCGCAGGATTATCCTGCTCTCTGTTTCAAATGGGATGTATCTTATTCAGTTCTTAAAAGGCTCTTCAGCTGTTTACACACTAAAGTGGAACAGCATTAATTTATCACAGCACGCGACTTTACCGTCGTTCCTCAGGCAAAAGCAGTTTACTGCTGCGGCCTCAGGCAGCAGGAAATTTGTATTTCAGCACGATTTCTACTATCCTCTCTATTTAGAAGAGGGGCCCTCACCTCAAACGATTCTGATGGAACCGGATCCCCGGGCCGCTGTCTTTGACGACACGAAGATCGGAAGGTACGATTTTGTCTTAGCAAATCAGGATTCCCTGTCAATGGAGCAGAATGCCTTGCTGGAGGAGTATGTCCCTGCAGACTTTTTTTATAACCAGGTACATTTCGGGACAGTGGGACTGCGCTACAAAGGTTCCACTTATTCACTGCCAAACTGCTTTGAGACCGCCGGCACCAGAAAAGATAAATCTGAATGCCGGAAAATTTCCTTCAAGGTAAAATTCGATAAGTACAACCCTGACCTGCGGTTCAACAGACTGAAAAAATTGAATCTGCACTCCGAATCAATAGATCCCTCAAAAATGCACGATATTCTTGCCTACGGACTTTTCCGCGAAATGGGTATCATTGCCCCCCGATGCTCTTTTGCAAAAGTATATCTCAACAATGTATTTCAGGGACTCTATTGCGCAGTTGAGGACGTTGACGGGAGATTTACGGCGGCACGCTGGCCCGGAGATGGAGACGGGAATGTATACAAAGAAAAATGGCCGATCTCAGCCTCTCCCAGTTATTATCAATGGGGCCTGGTTACAAATGATGATCCGGAGGACAGTGCGGATGTCTCAAAGATGGTTCAGTTTTATGAGGCTGTAAACAGTTCGGATGAAAGTACTTTTAAGGACCTTGTCTCACCATTCTGGGACTTTGATTACTGGCTGCGCTATATAGCCGTTGACAGGGTTATTCATAACACAGATGGAGTTATGACATGGTATAAACAGGATGACTGGACAGGAAATCATAACTACTACTTGTACCAGCAGAATGCAGCAGATGGTAAAATCTGGATCGTCCCCTGGGACCTTCATGTCACATTCGGCCGCAAAGATGAAATATTCGATGTGTTTGGTGTCCCGGACTGGAATGTTGAACCGCCCAATTGTGAACCGGTAACCATCTGGGGAAACCAGTCCGGTATTCCGCCAAACTGTGATAAACTCACCCACCTGACAGCTGCAGTTTTCTGGGATGAATTTGTAAAAATCAGCGAGAATATGCTTCGGACCTGTTTTGATCCCGCACATTTACAGAGTAAAATTGAAAGGTATAAAAACCTTATCGATACCGTGGTTCAAAATGATCCCCATATCAGCTACGACTCCTGGCTTGGACAGGTAAGCGCTTTGCGAAATGATATTACAATACTGAATACTGACTTTGACGATTATATCCACGGAAGATCATTTGTAAATGATACCAGTGATTTCCTGACACCATTCAACGGCTCGGGATATCTTACTCTGGACCAGCTTAACAATTATGAGTCTGAGCCAACCGAAAAGGAAAACCGGTGGTCAAGTATTATGGCAGCAACAAACACTATTGTAACTGTTAAACGGGACACTATTAATCCACTTTGGGGCAAATCTGATCTCCTCTACTCATTTGTTTTTAACCCTGAACCCGGGAAAGGAACATATCTTGAATGGGGGAAAATTGTACTGGGCTTTGAAGAGCCGGTAGACCTCTCCAAACTCAAAGCGATACAGGTAAACGTTAACTCAGATTCGTACCGCTATCTCTGGGTATTTATTTCAAGTCCGGTATATTATAAAAACAGAGTTAATTATGAATACGGCTGGTGGGATGCAGCAACTCCAGAAAAAGCATTTAAGACTTACACGATAAATTCAGCAGGCTATCCCTCATGGGCAGATGATAATCCTCCGGACCTGAAGGAGGAAGCTCTCAAAAGAGTAACCGGGATCGGTTTCCAGGCTAATCCGCACTATAGTAACGATGGAGAATTGGCTTCCGCTCCAGATTCCGGATTTGTGCGTATCGATAATATCCGCTTTGTCTTTTAATCCCGGGCGTACAAAAAAAGGGGACAGGCTTATCACCTGTCCCCCGCTATTTACACACACGTAGTCCTGATCTGGTTAATCAACTACCTCAAAATCAGCATCTACAGCCCCGCCTTCACCGCCTTTGCGCTTCTTATCATCTTCCTGAGCGGCTTCAGGTCCGGCTCCAGCCTGACCCTGCTGAGGACCGGCTCCGCCTGCAGCCCCTGCTCCGGCAGCTCCCGGACCACCGGCATTTTTGTAAAGCGCTTCCGCCATTGAATGCGAAGCCTTCATCAGCTCATCTATGGCAGCCTTTACAGCAGCGGTGTCATCACCTTTAGCCTTCTCCTTAAGATTGTCAAGTGCAGAAGTGATCTTTGCCTTATCAGCATCAGATATCTTCCCCTCAACCTCACCCAGAGTCTTTTCTGTCTGATAAATAATCTGATCGGCCTGGTTTTTGGTTTCCACCTTTTCTTTTTCCGCCTTGTCGCGTGCAGCATTGGCCTCGGCCTCTTTCACCATCTTCTCAATATCAGTCTCAGAGAGTCCGCTGGAGGACTCGATACGAATCTGCTGCTGCTTTCCGGTGCCCAGATCCTTTGCACTCACATTCATTATTCCGTTTGCATCGATGTCGAACGTCACCTCGATCTGAGGTATCCCGCGGGGTGCCGGGGGAATTCCGAGAAGATCGAATTTACCAAGCAGCCGGTTATGGGCCGCAAGCTCTCTTTCTCCCTGATAAACCACAATACTTACTGCGGTCTGACTGTCTGCTGCAGTAGAGAAGATCTGGCTCTTTTTGGTAGGAATCGTCGTATTGCGCTCTATGAGCTTTGTCATGACTCCACCCAGAGTCTCGATACCAAGAGAAAGCGGAGTGACATCCAGAAGAAGCACGTCTTTAACGCTCTGGTCACCACTGAGAATCGCTCCCTGAATAGCGGCTCCCATCGCTACCACCTCATCGGGATTTACTCCTTTGTGAGGGGCTTTGCCGAAGATCTGCTCGACTTTGCTCTGCACAGCGGGCATACGTGTTGCACCGCCAACCAGTATCACTTCATCGATATCACTTGCGCTCATATGAGCATCAGCGAGAGCCTTACGGCAAGGCTCAACAGTACGCTGAATCAGGTGATCAACGAGCTGCTCGAGCTTGGCCCTTGTCAGGTTCATATCAAGGTGCTTGGGTCCCGATGCATCCGCGGTGATAAACGGCAGATTGATATTTGCCTGCATCGCCGATGATAGCTCTATTTTGGTCTTCTCGGCAGCTTCTTTAAGCCTCTGAAGAGCCATACGATCATTGCGGAGGTCAATCGCATTGGTTTTCTTGAACTCTTCTGCAATGTAGTCTATAAGCACCTTGTCAAAATCATCTCCACCAAGGTGAGTGTCACCATTGGTAGACTTTACTTCAAATACATCCTCACCGATCTCCAGAACAGAGATATCGAATGTGCCGCCGCCAAGATCGAAAACCACTATCTTCTCGTTCTTTTTCTTATCAAGACCATATGCCAGTGATGCGGCTGTGGGCTCGTTGATAATTCTCTTGACGTCAAACCCGGCTATTCTTCCGGCATCTTTTGTAGCCTGCCTCTGTGCATCATTGAAGTAGGCCGGCACTGTTATGACAGCCTCCTTAACCTCCTCACCGAGATAATCCTCAGCAGCCTTCTTGAGGTACTGAAGAATCATGGCGGAGAGCTCCGGAGGAGTATAATCCTTACCCAAAGCACCTACCTTCACCGGTTCCTCAGGCGCACCCTTAATTGAATACGGTACCCGCTTCTCCTCTGATTCTACCTCGCTGTGCCGGCGTCCCATGAATCGCTTTATTGAATAAACAGTATTTTCAGGGTTGGTGACAGCCTGTCTCTTTGCTATTGCACCTACCAGCTTCTCCCCTGATTTGGCAAAGCCGACTATCGATGGCGTGGTACGTCCGCCTTCTGCATTGGGGATAACTACAGGTTTACCACCCTCCATAACCGCTACACATGAGTTGGTTGTACCAAGGTCTATACCGATTATCTTTCCCATAAACTCCTCCTGATCTTTCTAACCTACGGAAATTTTAAAAATGCTACGGAATGATAATCAATAATCATGCCATTTTTGAATTTTAAGCCATAAACTCTGCTGACAACACCCAAACCCTGCTAATTTTATCATTTCCAGCCATCTCAGAATTAGAGATTACCCATACAAACCTTCATTTCTGAATCACCAAATCGGCGGTACCCATTCCATTATAAAGCAATTGTTCAATTATGAAACAATTTCAGAAGAGCCGGGTTTAACCATAGAGACACCTCTTGTTAAAAAAATTTCTGGTTTATAATAATATGCTATTTCAGGAGCTTCTTATTAGTATAGAGTTCTACAAGCGGTTAACTTTAGCGGGCACCACTGAATTATACTATGCCTTCAAAGTAATCAATGCAGCGGCAGCTACTATATCAATTACCTGAAAACCTCAGCGCTCAACAGGATACAATTTCCTGCCTCATCCAACTCGCCAATTTCAATCCTAAACATTGAACCTGATATTCATAATATCACCATCAGACACAATGTATTCCTTACCCTCCAGATGAAAGCGTCCCTTTTCTTTGATCGCCTTTTCAGATCCCAGCTCAATGAGGTCCTTGTAGGAGAAACACTCTGCGGCGATGAACCCGCGGGCCAGATCAGAATGGATAGCCCCTGCTGCCTCAACCGCTGTAGCGCCTCTCTTTATGTTCCATGCCCGAACCTCATCTGTCCCAACAGTAAAGAAACTTATATACCCCAGCGTATCATAGGCGATCTTTGTGAGCCGGTCTTTTGCTGATTCGGTGATTCCAAAATCATCCATGAACATACGCGCTTCCTGCTCTTCAAGCCTCGAGAGCTCCATCTCGAAATTACCAGCGAACTCTACAGCGTTATACTCTTTTGAAATCTCCTGAATCAGAGCCGGATTTTTCCCATACGATTCCTCATCGGTATTAACTATTACTATGGCAGGCTTTTTTGTGAGAAACTGAAAACCTTTGATTGCCAGCTCCTCTTCAGGCGTAAACTGAAGTTTTCTTATTGGCTCTGACTTATTGAGCTGCTCATAGATTTTCTGCAGTACCTTTTCCTCCAACAGCAGAGCATCATTCTTCTGCCCCTTTGTGTATCCGGCTCTGATTTTCTCAAGCCGTTTCTCCACTACAATCAGGTCAGAGAGGAGAGCCTCCTCTTCAATCTTCTTAAGGTCATCAAGAGGCGCTGCCGGACCGGCCATATCACTTGCAAAGCCACGTATCACAAGCGCCAGCGCATCAGCATTGCGGATAACCTTCAGCATCTCCCCCGCAAAGGCATCCTGCTTGATAGAGTCCTCGGCTATACCCACAACATCGACTATTTCGATTGTAGCATATACCGTTTTTTTGGGCATATACATATCGGACAGAATCTTTACACGTTCATCGGAAACCTTTACGATTGCAATATTGGGTTCCGCTTTTGCCGAGGCATAGGCCGACACCGGTGCCTCCGATTTTGTCAATGCATTGAACAGTGTGGTCTTGCCGGACTTTGGCAATCCGAATAAACCGATTTTCATTTTTCCTCCATACAATTAATCAGCGGAACACCTGTATAAAAAGAAACACCCGCAACCGGAGCTGTTCCGGTTGGGGTTATAAGCAGTCATTTATACAAAGTTTTTTTACTTGGCGATTGTGTGCGGTTTGATCTTCAGGTCAATCAATTCCGGACGCTTGAAATGAATGATTGAAATTATTCCTACAAAGAGAAATCCCGAAGCATAAAGCATAAGAAACGGACTGACAAGGAAGTTTGTAAAACCCAGGAACATCTGGAAACTGGCCAGACAATATATTCCAATAATTATTTCAACAATACAGGTAAAATCCTTAATCGGCCTGTAGGTTGTAACCTTTTTTGCGCCTTTTTTGGGGGTGCGGTGGAAAGGCGAATTCATCTTGAGAAGAGCCTCCAGAACAGCCTTGCCGTTATTGACCGCTAATCCTGTCCCGATAAGCATCATCGCCGGAATAAGCATGATCTGTTTTCTGATCTTATTTCCTATATAGTATTGCGAAATCATGTACATCGTCGATGGCCCGCTGGTAGCCAGAATCATACAGAGGATAACACAGGCAAACCAGAACGGGGGGAGATAAACTTTTACATAGTACAGAACCGGCATGGTAAGAACAGCAAGAAGAAGCATCAGCGGATGAACAATATAATGCGTAAGGTGTAATACTGCCTGAAGGATCTTGAATGCGGGAATTCGCTTTTTCATAAGAAGCGGAATAATTTTCATTGCTGTCTGTATTGAGCCCTTGGCCCAGCGGAACTGCTGATTTTTAAAGGCATTTATATCTTCTGGTATCTCAGCGGGAACCTCAAGCTCCGGTACATACTCTGTTTCCCAGTCAGCCAGCTGCATACGGTAGGAAAGATCCATATCCTCTGTAAGTGTATCATGCTGCCAACCCCCACAACTCTCGATAGCCGAACAGCGAAATACACCGGCTGTGCCGTTGAAATTCATAAACAAGCCATTCCAGCTGCGCGCAGCCTGTTCAATCATGAAGTGCCCGTCAATACCCATCGCCTGTCCTCTGGTAATAAGAGAGGCTCCCTTATTCAAATGGGTCCACCGGCCCTGAACAAGACCGAGTTTGGGACGATTTATAAAAAAGGCCATCGCCTTCTTTAAGAAGTCGGGGTTGGGAACAAAATCGGCATCGAAAATCGCCACAAATTCTGCATCCGTATAGTTGAGCCCGTTCTGAAGAGCTCCCGCCTTGTAACCTGTCCGGTCCTGACGGCGAATAACAGAAATATTTATTCCTTGACCTTTCAAACGTTTCACAGTATCATCAACAAAGCCGACAGTTTCATCGTTACTGTCATCAAGAACCTGGATTTCATGTCTGGAACGGGGATAATCAATTGCGGCAACAGCTTCTATCACACGACTTGCAACTGATTTTTCATTGTACATGGGGAGCTGGGTTACTACTTTGGGGTAAAGGCTTTCATCGGTTATACTGTAGAAGTATTTCATTTTTTCCCGCTGATCGGAGATTTTTGATTTTCTCTTCCGCAGGAAAAGGTAGGTCAGAATGTAACATTGTAAACCATATGCCAGTAAAATAACCGAACACAAGACATACAAAGAAATAACAACGATTAGTGCAACCATATTTAATCAGCCTGCACGAGTAATGGGGTTTGTTCTCTTAACTTATGTTACTGAAAATGTAGCAGATAATATAATTATTGCATGGAACAAGAACACAACAACTTTTAATTATCGCCCAGAAGCCGTCCGATCTCTCCCTGCACTTCCCTGAACAGATCCGTGTCATCCAGTATTTCAGCCAGCACCTGATCCCCCCAGCCCGACTGCCTCATTCCCGCCATTTCACCGGGTCCCCTGTACCGAAGATCCATCTCCGCAATTTTAAATCCATCATTCAATTTACAGAATGCTCTTAACCTCTCTGTCGCCTCTGAAGACGCTCCGGCTGAGCAGAGAAGGAAGCAGAATGATTCACCCCCACCCCTGCCGACTCTCCCCCGAAGCTGATGAAGCTGGGCAAGCCCGAAGAGATCCGCATTTTCAATCACTATTACCGTTGCACAGGGGACATCTATACCAACCTCCACAACGGATGTTGAAACAAGAAGTTTTGTTTTACCTTCAGTAAATTCGTTCATGACAGACCGTTTCTCTTCACTGCTCAACCTGCCGTGAACCAATCCCGATCTTACATCACGAAACACTCCAGAGGTCAGATTCTTGAACAGTGTCAGGGCATCTTTTATCTCATCCTCACCATCCTCAAATTCATCATCCCGCTCGATCCTGGGCGCCACCCAGAAAACCGATGCCCCCTTGTTTACAATGTGATCGTTTACAAAAGCTTCCATCTGCGGTCTCTTTACCTCCGGCACCATAAAAGTTGAAACCGGTTTTCTCCCTCCGGGTCCTCTGGCGATAGTGACAATGTCAAGATCACCGTAAAGAGTCATAGCCAGAGTCTGTGGAATAGGAGTCGCGGACATGAGAAGAAAATCGGATGCCGGATCTTTCTCCTGAAGAGCGATACGCTGTTTTACACCGAACTTATGCTGCTCATCGATAACCACCATACCAAGGGATTTGAACTTTACAGAGGGTTGAAGGAGTGAATGTGTGCCTGTCAGGAAACGCAGTTCTCCGGTGCACAATTTCCGGAGAATCTCTCTTCGCTGAGCCGCCGGGGTCCCCCCTGTCAGTATCGCCGATTCTATTCCCAGCACTGAAAGGTATTTACTTGTAACAAGATGACTCTGTGCCGCAAGCACTTCTGTCGGAGCCATCCATGCCACCTGCAACCCTTCATTGAGCGCAGGAAGACAGGAAAAGAATGCGACAAGGGTTTTCCCGCACCCCACATCCCCCTGAAGCAACCTGTGCATTCTGTCGGGTTTACAGCCATCGCGGTAGAGAATGTCTATGGCTTTCTTCTGGTCATCAGTCAACTGAAACGGAAGAGTCTTCCTGAAAAGTTCCGGAAGCTCTCCCGCTTTCATACTCCTCCCGGGCATCTCAAATTTACGTTTACTGAAACGCAAAGAGAGCACCACCCTGTAAAATTCCTCATATTTTATTCTTTGCCGGTATAAAGAAAACCCCTCCATCGAAGATGGAAAATGGAGTTCACGGATACACTTCTCCAGAGGAGGAAACTGCAGCCTGCTTTCCAGCTGCTCAGGAAGAACCCTGGGATAATGCCTGAGATTTTTGAGGATCCACAAGACTGCTTTGCGGAAAAGTCCCTGCGCCAGACCCGCCTCCCTCATGGCAGATGTCAAGCTATACACCGGCACATACTTTACCACTGCCTGCCCTCCAACCTCAGGTACCTTATCGGCCATAGGGTGAACCATCTGATAATGTATATACCTCGAAACCTTCCCCGTTACCATCAGCTTCATCCCCGGCTCAAAGGCATTACGGAGATAACCAGTACCCTGAAACCAGAGCAGCTCTATCTGTCCGGTTCCATCCTCTATCAGCACCCTGAACTTCTGCCTCCGCCCTCTTTCCAGCCTCACACGCTTCACTGTCCCGCTTACCGAACAACTTTTATCCAGATAGTCACCAATCATGTTCAGCGGAACCACCACGGAGCGATCTATGTATCTGCGGGGGAAAGTATAAAGCAACTCACCGATGGTTTCTATTCCCGATTCCTGAAGAGCCTCGACCCTCCTGGGTCCCATCCCCGGCACCAGAGAAACCGGAGAGAGAAAATCCATCATCGCTTCAACACTTCGTTTCGCCATAAGATCTTGATTTGAATGTAAAAAAGAGGGCCAGACCCGAACATTAAACCTGAAAGTCGCAGATTGCGATTTTAAGGTTAAACAGGAAAATACATGCTGCAGTTGATTGTTTCAGCAAGGGCCTGTGAAGTAAAAAAAAAGTCCGGCTGGCCGTGATGAGCCAACCGGACCTACGAAAGAAGTACTACGAAGAGAAACAAACTATTACTAATATATCCTGAATAAGGAACAGGCGCTGTGACGGGCGTCACAAAATGCCATCTTTTTTAAAAAAAAGAAAAATTATTTGTGATAGCTTCTATGGCGGATTATAGAAACCGCCCTGTAGATCTGCTCCATCAGAAGCATTCGGGCGATTTCGTGAGTAAAAGTCATTGGGGAAAGTGAAAGCAGCAGATTCGCCGATTTTTTCACTGAAGGGCTCAGGCCTGTCGGCCCTCCGATAACAAAGGTAATTTTACCGGTTACCGATGTCACATACTTTGAAAAAGCCACGGAATCAAACTGACGTCCTTCCTCGGAAAGAACAACTGTGTGACCGGGATCCTTCTTAATGAGCTCTGCGATTTTGCGCCCCTCACTCTCAGGATCACTATCCCTGATTTCAACCACCTGCAATCTGGCATCATGAGAGATTCTCTCGATATAATCCTGCACCATGGTGATGAGGGAATGATCCTTCATTTTACCTGTAGCGATGATTTTGAGATTTAGAACAGTTTCGGCCATTCAGTATAACAGTCAGGAGCGGATAAAGGGTTTTTTAAGTTCCTCAAGGATACACACGGCCAGCCAATGAAGATAGGAAGCTCTTGCGGGGATAAGCATGTCTGATGTTGGTGAATCAAACCCTTTCAGAAGGCTCTCGAACTTGCGGGCCTCTTCCTTGAATTCAGCGAGCGTTTTACTGGTTTCAGGATCGAAAGATTCCGATTTGTCAGTAGCCAGAATTGTGATATGATCGATGCAGATGTAGAGGTGCTGTGCATTTTCTTTTTGAGGACAAGCCGCCACCATGTTGAGACATTCAAGAAAATAGTTCAGCAGATTCTGCATTTTGAGGTAAAGAGAGAGATCGGGCGAACTGAAAACAACAGCATCAAGGACGCCGTTCTTCTTTTGTAAAGAACGACCCGAATTTGTCGGGGAAACCCGGCTTTTCTTTTTTGAGTCCATATTCAGTTAGCAGTTTTTAGAAATTCACAAACTTGCGTCTCTTATTCGAAGATATGATACGGAGATTTAATTTGTCAAATGAATATTAAGCTTTGGTTGAAATAATGACTGAAATTTGAAAATTTCGTTCAAACGATTACAGATCAATTTCTTAAAAATATAGATCTTTTGTGAGTCTGAGAATTTTCTTTCATCACCTTGCAGTGCAAAAAATGGCCCAATACATGTGAAAAGAGTTCGCATGTTTGGAATTAGATTTGCAGGTTCTCAAAAAAAGCTTCTAACAGCTATGTTGCCTATGTTTTTTTTCAGCGAGGTCAAAATCGTGAAATTCGCAGATCTGATAAAGCGGGATTTAGTCAGCACTCAATTGGTATCCGATAAAAAAGAGGCTGTTATCAGAGAGATAATCGGCAGAATAGCTCATGTAAAGAAGATAAAAAACACCGATGTAATTATAAAAAAGCTTCTGAAAAGAGAGAAAGAAAGCTCTACCGGGCTTGAATCCGGAGTGGCTATTCCCCACTGCAGAATGGAGGGGCTTAAAGAGGCGGTCCTTTTTGTAGGTATCTCAAAAAAAGGAATCGATTTCCAATCTATAGACCACAAACCAGCCCATCTGTTTTTCCTTTTTATAACCCCCCTTGGAGAAACAGCAACCCATTTAAAGATTCTCTCACGCATAAGCCTTATCCTGAAAAATGAATCACTTGTAAAAAGACTCATTGCGGCACAGAACGATAAAGAACTGTATGAAATAATGTTTCTGCAGCGTACAGACAAAGAAAGCTACATCTCTCTGGATATCCATCAGGTCTTTCAGGAACTTGGAACCGGGCCCGGTGGACTGAGTGACTTAGATACTGAAAACAGATTAAAAGAGTATGGCTTTAATGAACTGAAACAGGGAAAGAAAGCATCGCTACTGGTAAAATTCATTGGAAACTTCACGAATCTTCTGGCCCTGCTTCTGTGGGCCGGTGCAGCACTGGCTTTTGTGATCGATCTTAGTGTTGTCGGATGGGCAATAATTCTTGTGATAATAATTAACGCGCTCTTCAGTTTCTGGCAGGAATTCAAGGCTGAAAAAGCAATTGAGGCTCTCAAGGAACTAATCCCAAGCTTTGCCAGGGTAATCCGGAACGGACAGGAAAAAAGGGTACACAGCAGAGAGGTGGTCCCCGGAGACATAGTTATATTCGATGAAGGAGATAACATTCCTGCCGATGCCCGCTTGATTTCAGCCCACGAACTTCGTGTTGACAATAGTGTTTTTTCCGGTGAGTCCCGCCCGGGCTACAAAACTTCCAGCATGTTTCATCACTCTGAAGAGTTTGTCTGGACAGAGATGCCAAATCTTGTCTTTGCGGGCACAAGTGTTGTCTCGGGAAACGGTTCGGCAGTAATCACCGCAACCGGTATGGCTACAGAAATCGGTAAAATTGCATCACTGACCCAATCGGTGAAGCAGGAACTTAGCCCTTTACAGATCGAAATTAACAAGTTAAGCAAGATAATTGCTATTGTCGCTATGGCACTGGGCCTGATTTTTCTGGCAGTCGGAACATGGGTGGCAGGATTATCCCTGACTGCATCTGCTTTCTTTGCCATCGGTATAGTAGTAGGAAATATTCCGGAAGGTCTTCTGCCCACAGTTACTCTTTCCCTTGCAGTCGCGGTCCAGCGGATGTCAAAAAGGAACGTGCTCATAAAGAAGCTCTCTTCTGTAGAAACTCTGGGATCAACCAGCGTAATCTGCACCGATAAAACCGGAACACTTACTACAAATCAGATCAGCGTCAGAAAAATCTGGATCAACAACAAAGTCATAAACGTTACAGGCAGCAGCTACGAACCCTCAGGGGAGTTTTTATACGACGGACAGCAGTATTCCATGGAACTCCTTAATACAACCGATATGCAGCTGCTCTCTCAGACATCAATTCTCTGCAGCACCGCAAACCTCTTTTCCCCCACAGAAGAAAAAAACTACTGGACTATCTCTGGTGACCCCACGGAGGGTGCTTTACTTGTCCTTGCGGGTAAAGCAGGCGCAGATGTCTCAACTCAGCGCAGCTCATTCCCGCTTCTGAAACGGTTTCCTTTTGAATCCATCAGAAAGCGCATGAGCTCAATTCACCAGCTCCCCGGTACAGGACGCAGAGCCTTTGTAAAAGGTTCTCCCAGGGAGACCATAAATCTTTGCACAAGTGTGCTGATTGACCAGAAACCTGTTCCGATTCATGAATCCCATATTTCTGAACTCAGCCGGTCTGTTGACAGCTTTGCCAATGATGGCCTGCGGGTACTTGCACTTGCTTTCAAAGATATTGATAACCAGACAAATCTCGAAAGCCTTACCAATGAAAGCGTCGAGAAAGACCTCACACTTATCGGCATTACTGCCATGTATGACCCGCCCAGACCCGAGGTCGAAGCTGCAGTAAGAGAATGCCGTGGAGCAGGTATCCGGATAGTAATGATCACGGGGGATTATGAGGTTACAGCCTTATCAATAGCAAGGCAGGTCGGCATAGTAATCAGTCCCGAGGCCAAAGTGATAACAGGCGCGGCCCTGAGTACTATGTCTGATGAGATGCTCAAGGATGCACTAAGGGAAGAGGTCGTCTTTGCAAGAGTTAATCCTGAACATAAATACCGCATTGTCGGCACATTCAAGGATATGGGCAACACAGTGGCGGTGACCGGTGATGGGGTAAACGATGCGCCGGCTCTTAAGCGGGCTGACATCGGAATAGCAATGGGAATCAGGGGTACCGATGTGGCAAAAGAAGCAGCCGATATGATCCTCTCAGATGATAACTTTGCAAGTATCGTTGCAGGCGTAGAAGAAGGAAGGGCGGTTTTTGATAATATCCGCAAGTTTATCATCTACATTTTTGCGCACCTGGTCCCTGAAGTCGTGCCCTTTGGAGTATATGCGTTTTTCAGAACGCCTGTACCTATTACCCCCTTGCAGATACTGGCCATAGATCTGGGTACCGAGACACTTCCCGCTCTGGCGCTTGGAACAGAGAACCCTGAGCCAGATATTATGAAACAGCCACCCAGACCCCGCACCAGCGGCCTCATTACAAGAAAAGTACTCTTAAGAGGTTACGCTTATCTTGGCCTCCTTAATGCCATCTTTGTGATGATAGCATATTTCTGGGTACTTTTCCGGGGCGGATGGCAGTTTGGTGTACAGCTTGAACCAAATGACACTACTTTTGTTAATCCACTTCACCTTGAAGCAATGACTATCGTTTTTGCAGGCATAGTTGTAATGCAGTTTGCAAACCTTATGACTATAAGAAGCGAGAAGAAAACAGTTTCCCAAATAGGGTTTTTCTCAAACAAGCTAATCTTCTGGGGAATCGCGTTCGCGCTTATCTTTACTGCGGCAGTGGTTTATATCCCGTTTCTTCAGCAGATATTTAACACCACTGCTCTTGGAGTCGTAGAATGGGCAGTATTGTTTCTATTCATGATGATTATCTTTGCAATTGAAGAAACCAGAAAAATAATCGTCCAGAGGACATTAATGGAAACGACAAGAAGAAGGCACAGAACGCAACTGAAACCGGCTTAAAACTAAGGCCGCTCCGGGCAGAACAGAAAGTAAAATTTCTTAAGATGCCAGAAGAGGATTGGTTTAGACTGAAATACTACCGGAAGTTTTTGCGATTTACCCTCTGATCCTCGGGGGTCTCCTGCTGTTCTGAATAATAAGTGGCCTGCCATTGAAAACCGGGGTCTTTAAGCTTGGCAGGAAAGTACTCCTTCACCCCATCCATCAAAACAGAATCCAGGACACTGTTATAAAGACTGGCAGTCTCCCGAAGGTTATCCAGGTTCAGGCCTGAAACTCCGCTGAGGTCAGCCCCCTGAAAATATGCACCCTTGAGACTGGCGTTTGTAAGCTTGGCGTTCTTCAGTTTTGTGTGTTTTAAATAGGCATACTTCAGATTGGCTCCGGTCAGATCAGCTCCATCAAGAATTGCTGAACGCAGATCAGCAGATTCAAGATTTGCATTACTAAGATTTGCACCGGAAAGATCAACACTCTTAAGATCATATCCGCGTAAATCAACCCCCGAGAGATCCTTCCTTCCATTGCAGATTGACTTATAAAGGTTTCCGCTTCCAGAAGGCAGTTTTCTCTTAAGCCCGTTCATTTCAAGCAGTTGCTGGCTGTCGGGTACCGATGCGCTGCTCTGCTGAAAGCTGATACGGGAAAGCTCTGCCCTGAGCTCATATTCACTCATGCACTCTGTCTTTTTCCCGTCAATATACCCGTAAACCAGCTTTTGAGGTGGTTTTCCAGTCTCTGAAAACTGCTGTTTCATGGAATCGATACACAGATAAATTCCGGAATCCTCTGAGAATGCAGCAGAGACTATTAGCAGAAGAGAGATTGAAGTAAAGTGAAAATATTTCATTTTTTCTCCGATACCTGACTTATGCATCGGGAAGGGATGAAGTGCAATTCGCGCCGATCCGTGTGCATAAATAAGGTGATTATACCTGAAAGTCGCAGTTGGGGAGAAACGCAAGACGTTGAGATGACAAGGCTTGAAGGCATTGCAGGTCTTATCGACAAGGTGATAAGATCAAGATG
>CAYLVN010000019.1:15006-17599 GCA_964387115.1 uncultured Fibrobacter sp. | reverse complement strand
CCGCCACGGTTCGTCATGCCGTTGAAGAACGGCATCCATCTGACAAATCTCCGAAAATAGGCAGAAAACATATTGAAGTAGGGGGCAAAATGGAAAAAAAACCAGCAGTGTATATTCTGGCAAGTATGAAAAATGGTACTCTATATACCGGAGTAACATCCGGGCTTCTAAAAAGGGTTTGGCAACATAAAAATGGAATAATAGAGGGGTTTACAAAACGATACCATGTTAATATGCTTGTCTGGTTTGAGCTTCACCTAACGATGGAAAGTGCCATTCAGCGAGAGAAACAGATTAAAAAATGGAAACGAGATTGGAAAGTGAAAATGATTGAAGAAAAGAATCCTGAGTGGGATGATTTGTATTTTAGATACAGTAATGGTTCCCGGCCTCCGCCGGAATGACGGAGTGCGAATGTTACAGTATTCACATGATAACCTTTAAGCCACTTACCATCACGGATCGTCATGCCGTTGAAAAACGGCATCCATCTGAAAATTGCCAGAAACAGAAAGATGGGTTCCTGCTTTCGCAGGAATGACGGAGCGCGATCACTGACTCCTGACTCCTGACTCCTGACTCCTGACTTGTGACTTGCGACTTGTGACTTGCGACTTGTGACTTGTGACTTGTGACTTGCGCCTTGCGCCTTGCGACTTCGCTTCTATATCTCAGTTGTCACAGCAATCACCTGCTCGACCGTAGTTTCTCCCCTCAATGCCATTTCGATACCCGCTTTTCTGAGAGTCTTCATCCCATCTTTTTCGGCCTGATCCTGAATCTCGATGGTTGAAGCGTTGCGGAGAATCATCTTTCGTATTTCACGGGAGATGGCGAGAAGTTCAAAAATTGCCGTACGGCCTGAATAGCCGGTGCCGTTGCAGGCTACGCAGCCTGCGCCTTTGAAGAAACGGGGCTTTTTGGCCGGGTCGATATTGAGCTGTTCAAGAAGTTCATCGTCGGGTGTGTATTCGACTTTACATTTAGTACATATTTTGCGTACCAGTCTCTGTGCGACAATGAGATTCAGTGATGATCCAAGAAGAAGAGGCGGGATACCTATGTCAATAAATCTGGCTATCGAACTGGCGGCATCATTGGTGTGAAGAGTCGAGAAAACCAGGTGTCCGGTAAGTGCCATTTTTATCGCGATATCAGCTGTTTCATCGTCGCGGATCTCACCAATCAGCACGACATCGGGATCCTGGCGCAGAATTGAACGGAGTGCGGTGCCAAAAGTAAGGCCTATACGGGTATTTACATGAACCTGTGTAACTCCATCCATATGGAATTCCACCGGGTCTTCAACTGTGATAATGTTCCTGGTTACATTTTTAACTGTCTGTATCGCGCTGTAAAGTGTTGTAGACTTACCGCTTCCGGTGGGGCCTGTCACTATCACCATTCCATACGGTTTTGCGATCTGCGACTTGAAAATACCTTCATCATAGCTTGTAAAGCCAAGGTTCATGACACTCTTTTCGAATGCCTCTTTGTCAAGAATGCGAAGAACCGCCTTTTCACCGAAAACAGAGGGCAGGATTGAAACACGGATATCAACCTCTCTAAGGCCCATTTTAACAACCATGCGTCCGTCCTGCGGAAGACGTCGTTCTGCAATGTCAAGATTTGAGAGAATCTTGATACGGGTGATAATCGCCTGGTGGGACCGCTTTGGAGGCGACATGATCTTGCGAAGGTCTCCATCTATACGGTATCTGACAAACAGCTCTTTCTCCATGGGTTCGATATGAATATCGCTGGCTTTGTCCCTGACCGCATTGGAGATGAGCATGTTTACAAGTTTAATGATGCCCAGTTCCGCACCGGCTGCCGCGACATCTTCAAGATCATCCTCCCCCTCAGTGTCCTGGACATATTCTACACTGTCACTGAGATCAGAGATAAGGTTTGAGGCATCTTTATGAGAAGCGATATCACGGTAGAACCGTTCTATGGAAACGTTGATGTCGTCGAGTTTGCCAAGAACCGGCTTGATGCTCAGATCGGTCAAATCTCTCAAACTGTCAAGCAGATGCAGATTGAGAACATCTGTCATCGCGACCACAAGCTCGGTTTCCGTTTTTTCAAGAGCGAGGCAGTGGTATCTTCTGGCGACATGTTCAGGGATTAAAGAGACTACATTGAGATCTGCCGCGGCATACTGGCGGGAAATTGCAAGAGGAACATTCAACTGCCCTGCAAGAAACCGTGTTTTCTGGTCCTCATCGATGTACCCAAGCTGAACCAGTGCGTCCCCGAGCTTCAACCCCGTGCCATGCTGGTACTCGAGTGCTTTTTTCAGTTGAAGGGGATTTATAAGATCGTTTTCAACAAGAATCTCTCCAAGAGATATCGCGTTACGGTTGTAATCAATTCGCTGCTTATCGTTCTGACGTGCTATCTTGAGAGCCACCACATGGGTTTTAATCTTCTTTTCAAACTGGCTCGCTTTAATCGGCAAAAAACAGATGTCGTCAGCGGTAATTTCAGACCTGTTTTCTTCTATCACTGTCTTGTCGGCTTCGGGCACAACGGCGATGACCAGTGGAATTTTTTTGACAATTTTCAAGGAAGCAATGTCATGTTTGTA
>CAYLVN010000019.1:0-14906 GCA_964387115.1 uncultured Fibrobacter sp. | reverse complement strand
AAGCCATATTCTTTCTGAAATCTTCCTGATCGAGACTTGCCTGCATGGCGTCTTCCTCGGAAACAAGCCCTGCTTTGACGACCTGTGCCAGTGACTGATTCATTGTCTGCATTCCGAATTTTGAACCAAGCTGAATCTGGTTGTCGATATTGTGAAGCTTGTTTTCCCTGATCATGGCCTTTATGGCCGGAGTGGCCACCATAATTTCCAGCGCGAGCTGAAGGCCCCCGCCGATTTTGGGCAGCAACACCTGTGTCATCACGCAATTCAAGGACATAGCCAATTGAGTTCGTATCTGCTGCTGTTTGTCACCGGGGAAAACGTCAACTATACGTGCCAGTGTCTGAGAGCAGGAATTCGTGTGCAAAGTGGCAAAACAGAGGTGTCCCGTTTCTGCAATAGTCAAAGCGGCCTGGATCGATTCCATGTCGCGCATCTCTCCCAGCAGTACTACGTCGGGGTCCTGACGCAAAATGCTTTTAAGGGCATTGTGGAAAGATCTTGTGTCTGAACCTACTTCACGCTGATCGATAGTACACTTTTTGTGGTGATGAAGGTACTCGATCGGGTCTTCTATGGTAATCATATGCTGGTAACGGGTTTCATTGATACGCTCCAGCATCGCGGCAAGGGTGGTTGACTTTCCGCAACCGGTCGGGCCGGTGACAAGTACAAGTCCGTTCGGTTTATCTGACATCTCTTTAATGATCGGGGGAATAGAGAGCTCTTCAAAGCTCAAAATCTTAAAGGGAATTCTTCTGAAAGCTCCTGAAACCGAACCCCTCTGATTGAATATGTTGACTCTGAACCTTGAAACGTTCTGAATACCAAACGAGAAATCCACTTCCCACTCTTCCTCGAATTTTTTCTGATGCAGTTCGCTCATCACCTGGTAGCAGAGCACCTTTGCCATTTCCTGGGTAAGCGGCGCAAAATCGAGCGAGACCAGGTTTCCGCTTAATCGAATCTGGGGCGGCTGGCCGACACTGAGAAGAAGGTCTGTGCCGTTGCGCTCGACAAGATGCGTAAGAAGGTCGCGGACAGTATATGTAGAATTTGAATCAGCGGTCATTTACTCTTCCTTATCCATGATATTCTTGACATAAAAGACTGTCACCTGACAGTCTTTGCAGAAGGTTCCGATTTAGTTTCCTTCGTTGCAGGTTTAACCTGTGCAGCCTTTTGTGGTGTCTGTTGCACCGGCTCCGGCACTACTATTTGAGATTCAATAACCTGCTGCTGTGGCTGCTCCTGAACCTGTGAGGATTCGGGTGTTGCCCCAAAATTCAGCTGCACCTCTGGTTCTGGTGAAGGGCTCTGCTGAGGTGTTACCTGCGATTGAGGCTGCTGTTTTTCCTCTGTAATATTTGATTCCTTTTTCTCATCCGATTCTTTCGGCCCGTTCTCTTTTACCTGCAGTATGCTGTCGATCTCACCGGGATCTCTTATTATATGCGGGATAACTTCGACGATAAGATTCTTCTTTGAGGTCACATTTTTCCGGTTCTGAAAAAGCAGCCCTAACAGCGGGATATCACCAAGAACCGGCACTTTTCTCAATTCAACATTGCTGTCTTCAGAGAGCAGGCCGGCTAAAAACACTTTCTGGCCATTCTCTACGCGGACCGTGGTGTTGGTTTTTCGTACCCTGACCAGCGGTATGTCCGATGAAGGGCCTTTCCAGCCGACGATATTCGATACCTCAGGAGCAAGATTCAATGTGATCTGGTTATCCTCATTTACATGGGGTGTCATTGTAAGTATCACACCGATATTTTCCTTTTGAATCTGCTGGTTAGCACCGCCACCTGAGCCAGACATGTTGTAGGATTGTATCACATAGGGAATAACCTCACCTATATGAAGTGTCGCTTCACGGTTATTTGTAGTAGTCAACTTGGAATCCATGAGTATGCGCGCGTCGCCGTTTTGAAGAAGCATGTCCAGGGCAACATTGAACTCCAGGGGCATCTTTACCCAGTTACCCGGCTTGTAACCTTCGTTAAGGCGGCTTTCGGGATATGCGATACCCGACTGAACAGGTGAGAGGCCGCTCCAGTCTATGCCGTACTGGTCAAGTTTGTCCATTGATACTTCAATCAGTCTTGTTTCCAGCATGACAAGAATATGCGGATGGTCGATCGATTTCACTATCCGTTCGATTTCAAGAATGACACGGGGGCTGGTGTAGCAGATCAGCCTGTTGCCGCCGTTGTCGATCTGAATGCTTTTGGTGAGATCGTTGAGCATCTTCGCTACTTCTGCCGCTTCGGCATATTTAAGCTCTACAACATACGCTGACTGCCCCACTTCATCTTTGAGCTTTTCCGGTTCAGCAATGAGAACAGAGTTGCCTATAATTTCATAAGAGAGGCCCGCGGCTCTGACCAGAAGGTTTATCGACTCATCAAGTGGCGTCTTGTTCAGGATGATGGTTATTTTCTCCCTGTGTACACCCTCTCCGGCAACGAAGTTCATTCCTGAACGGTCAGAGAGTACCCTGAGAATCTCCGAGAGGTTTGCGTCCTTGGCCGTCAGTGTAATAGGGGACTTAAGCCGCGGGTTGGCATCTTCGGTAATGATCGGAGAACGTGCAGCCTTTTGGGATTGTTGTGCCGATGGCAGAGCAAACATTGCCGCACCGACAAGCATAAATGCAGCGTGAAATGTAATCCGGTTCAAAAAGGCCTCCTTTGGAATCTATTTTTATTGTTATTGTTTCCCATATATCTCAACGTAAGCTGGAAAAAGGTTGTACATGAATGGCATTTAAGTCTCAAAAACCATTACCGTACAAAGTCTACCGGTTTTTTCCTGCCCCTGCCGGCTTTCGGCAGAAGACGCCTATTGCTGCACAGCGCCATCTTTAGCTTTTTTCCCCTTGTTTCCTGTTATATCGTAAAAATAATAGAAAGAGTTGTCTTCCATGAAAATACGGTCCTGGGTAATCCTGGTGATGGTTCTTCCGGCAACCTTGTCACCGACATCGGTGGCGAAAGAGCGCTCGCCATCCATGATAATGGCTGTGTATGTACTTTTTGTATCGTCAAAAATTATGGCCGTAAGCTTGACATTATCCACATCCACGGGTGCAGGTGCGGCATCAGGAGCCCGGGCGACGGTTGGCTGCGGATTCCGCCCAATGCGGCGTTTGGGGGCGGTGTACGGGACAACGAAGCGCTCCTTGCCGGTCAGGGGGTCTTTCTGGCCGATATACCCGAAACTTGCCCTGAGAGCCAGCTCGTTCTCAAGGCGGTTTACCATGTCGATAAACCTCTGATCATATCCTTCCGAGGTACTCAGCGCTTCTCTGACGACCTTGTCAAAATGAGCTTTCCTGGATGTTATCCGGAACGTAAGAGCCCCGGCTACAAGCAGCGCCAGTACCGAAGCGATTAAAAAAGATGAGTATTTTTTCATTACAGTCCCTTATCCTGACGTTTTTATTTTTTACCTTTAGAAACAGCGACCACTACAGGCTCTTCAGAATGTTTTTTCACCCTGAAAGTCTCTACTCTCATCTTTACCTTTATTCCCTTGCTTACAAAATTTCCCCTGACTTTTTCAGCTGACAGAAGATCGACGCTGAAAGATTCAAGCGAGGTGATTCTCCGGCTGTTTTCGAATTTCGCGCAGAGCTCACCAAATTTGAAGAAGTCTCCCTCGATTTCAAGATCATAGCCGTATGTGGTGATACGATCCTTGGTAACAGGCCTGACCGGTTTTACAGATACCAGTTTGAGTTTCAGATCGTTTATGCAGGTTGTGATAAAGTCAAAGAAAACTGTTTCATGAGACACACTGTCGGACTGACCCGGAAAGTCCATGTTTTTAAAGACCAGATCACGTACATGATTGAGGTTTTCATAAACGATTTTGGCTGTGGCCAGTTTGTTCGATGTAACTACGCGTTCTTTTTCCAGTTCGGTGAAGATCTTCACCTGCTTTGCGACATAGAAATGATCAAAAACAAAGACCCCCGCGGCAAGCAATAGAGCAATTATGATAAGTAAATAACCTTTTTTCATTTTTTCTTGACTCCCTTTAAAGCAGAATAATCAAAGGTCACACGCTCTTTTACCCCTTCATCAGAACGGGTAGTCGAGTTGAAATAGCAAACCTTGAAAACATCATTGAATGTTGAGTCAGACCTGAGTTTATTCAGGTAATCATCTATTGTTATCAGCTGTTCCTGTTTTGGAGAGATATAACCGAAACCTTTTACATCGAACTGGGGTGATTTGTATTTGATCTGGGTGATCCAGTAGCTGCTGGGTTCTTTATTTGGAAGGTGTGATGCCATGGCTTCGAGTTTCCTGGTCCAGTAGATGCGCCTTGTCTGGAGCTGGTTAAGAAGCTCGATATCCGCTTTATCTACAATCATCTTGGTTTCCTTGTACTTGCGGTATTCGGCTTCGATCCGCGAGAGCTTTTCCCGTTCAAACTTTACTGTCTGCTGCATCATGTGGAAATTCATCACGGCATATCCGATAGCCAGCAGAAGTATTCCAAACGAGAGGAAAGTCAATGCCAGTATACGAACACGGTTCTTCTCTTCTTTTTTTTCGTCAAGCCGTATCGAGCGGATTAGATTTATCTGATACTTGACCATTTTTGATATGTATCCTTTTGACTATGAAAAAATTGTTTTCAGCTTCTCATTCCAAGGGCTATGGCTACATCGAATTTTCCGGGGATGGTATCGTTTTTTTTCTTATCGAGCTTTTTTGCGAGATCTAAGGTTTCAACCTTCAGGCCCACGCCGTCGGTGAGAAGTGAGATTATCTTCTCATTTACATAGCCGCCTGTAAGGTGAACGGTTTTAAAGTTGCCGAAATGATGAGTCGTTTCATAAAAAGCGAGCGACCGTCTGATCTCCTCTATCAACCCATCGGTTCGTCGTTGCCGTTCGCGGTCCGCCATATTGGGATCGGCTGTTTCACCATAAATTTCAGCTGCGCTGAAATAGATCAGTCGGTTGTAAAACGGACTGCTGCCGCTCTCTATGACAAGTGTGCATATCTCGGGCCCTGCATGAAGAATAAGCTGTGGCTCCTCAAATGTGGTTCCTTTCTCAACAGATGCCCAGAAAGAGTTAGCCACACTCAGAGGAAAAACATCGACTGTGAGGGGCCTGAGCCCGGCCTTCTCGAATAAGCGCAGGTGTCGTGAAAGAAGGATATTGGAGACTACTGTAACCATAAGGGGGACTGTCGCGCTGTTTTTATCGTTGAACGGAAGAAACTGATAATCGATTGTCGCCCCTGTGATATCAAACGGCACATCTTTTTTGATCTCGAATTTGAGCGCGTTTTTCATGTCGGCATCGGCCATTTTGCGGAAGTTAAGTTGCGCGGTGTAAGTCTGTTTGCCTTCTACACAGGTGGTTATCCTGCCGGAAGAACCGGCTTTATTCTTTATCTTCCGCAATCCTTCAGCCAGATCTTCATCTTTCAGGAAATTTCCGCGGATCTCATTGAGTGATTCGATACTCCAGAGATCATTTTTGCCTGACTTCTGGAGCCTTAATGTCGCGGCACGGATTGAAAAAGAGTCGTAATCGATGCCTGTGGTGACTGTTGCTTGTGCCATTTGTACTCCGCTATTTATAATTCCTGGTTAGATTCTTTCCATGCCTTTGACAATTTGAAGAGCTCGCCTGTGCTTCCTTTGGATTTCAGGGTCTGCTCCATCCCGGGTGCGTATTCGCCAGCCTCAAGACGGCGGTCATAATAGAACCCGATAAAGCTATTAGCATTATTACCACCTTTCCAGTAAGGTGCCACCCAATCATCAAGTATTCTGCTTCCGATAAGACGCATCCTGTCGTAGCCGACTTTATCCCCATTACCAAGGGTACTACCATTACTTTTTAGCCATAGATGCGAACCGTTTTTAGCAACTATAGTCGCGTTTATGTAGAGAGTATTTCCTGCATCTGCGTTACCCGATACTGAAACAGATTTTCCACTATCCGGGTGAAGCCATTGGTCTGTAAAAACAATGTTGGAATCTGACACCAAAGCCAGCATATTGGGGTTGTCCAATCCCAGACCGTAGTTGCCTTCGGAGTTGAAAGTGTTGAAATGACGCTGATTTTTTTTAGCACTGTCATATTTTTCGAAAACTGACTTGGCATCGAATCCCTTGGCTACAAGTTCTCCTGTTGGATAGATATTACCAGATGCTTTTACTGTTATTTTGCCCTGGTATGTTCCAAGGACATTCAGATCTCCGTTTGCCATTATAATGCGATTGTTCAATACCGCTTCTGGAATCGAATCCTTCTTGTTAGTGCCGTAGTAATAATCGGCGGAACCATCGGCTTTAAATTTCAGCGTCGGCCGGAAATTGGCCTCAGGGGTATGCCAGTCAGACAATCTGATACTATCATGTGTGATTTCGTCTATGTAAAGAGAATCCTGACTGTGTGTAAAGGATTTTTCAAAACACTGATCAAATTTATTGGTAAGATCATCCCCGGTTTTTGAGCTAGGATTTAGATGAATTCCGAATGTATAATCATTTCCTGTATTGAGGCTTACCCCATGGTTACCCCAATCCCCGGTTGTAAATACTGAATGACCATTTTTGAACTCGTACTCTGCACCGGTTTGTGTCTTGTTATAAACAGTTACAGGCCCCTTGAACGCGACCGCCACCTCTCCGCCGCCGCTTGCCAGGATAATCGAAGAGTTCATGTGAAAAGGGCCATCGAAGGTAATATTATTGAAACCGTCATTACCATTGCCGTTTCCGGGGCTTCCGCCACTCATCATGTTATTTATAAATGTCCCGACATGAGGAAGTGCCTGTCTATTTAATTCCCAACTGATCCTTTTCTTATATGTAAGGCTTTCGATGCTGGCGTCGGATTGAAGTTCTACCGTGTTGCCTGAGCGTATGGCTGTGACCTTTACCGCAACGCCCTCGATCAAGCCATCAAATAAAACACTTGAGTCGCTTAAATTGTCCCAGTTTCCTGTTTCGCGCAGCCACCTTGTGCCCACAAGAAGACCCGATTCCGCGGCGACCAGGGCCCTGGCGTCATTGTAAGCTGTAATCTCGTGATCTATTGTGTTGCGTGTGACACCCATATAGCTTAAGATGCCTATGGACATAAGCACCGTAATTGTCACCACACCAACAAGAGCCGAACCTTTTATTCCGGTTTTGTTCCAGGTCAATTTCTGCATAAAAACAGACCCTTTCTTGTGTAAAGATAAAAGGTGTCTTTCGCGAAAGTCTTGAATGTCAGGTCGATCTCCAGCCTGTTTCTGCATGTCGACATCGTGAAACTGCTCGATGTATCCAGGATGACTGTCCCCGCGCCGGCTTCGAATTCTTTCCAGGTATCGGGGTCATCTGGAAAATCCAGTTCCTGAAGCTTGCCCGAACTTACCCTGAAACCACCCTGCAGCGTAGTACCTAAATACATTCTTATCTCTTGACAGGTTTTTTTTGTTGCTCCGGCAGTTGTATCGCAGATAAAAACTGTGGGAGAAACGTCATCGGGAGCAAGAATCAATGAGGAGTTCCTGACGGTTCGTGCTATTGTCTCCATCACTGTTTCAGCCTGCCGCTGCATCTTCTGGTTTGCGCTGCTCTCACGGGTTTCACCCATGTACATGATAAAGAGCGAAAAGCCGATACCCGCGATAATAACTGAGATTGCACCGGCGATTATAACCTCAATGAGTGTCATTCCCTTGTCGTTAATTTTCATTACAGGGCATCCGCAAGCAATTTTGTAAGACTGACCTCTTCTTCTTCTCCTGTGACTTCGGTCCACGTCGCCGTGGTCGTTACCTTTTTTACAGGGATATTAGTTCCCTGCACATTGACTATGCCTGTTGTATCTACATCCACCACGATACTGGCTATCAAAGGATTTCCGTCACGCTCGTCGAGTGTATCAGAAAGTGTAAACGATGTATCTTTAACCAGACGATATCTCCGGTAGTCGTATTCATTTTCAAGTAGGCGGTGCAAAATGATTCTAGCCTGCCGCCGATGCTGATCGGTGACCTGCAGGTCCCTGCCTTTTCGCACAACCGCGACAACTGAGACAACGATGATGGCGAAAATAACCGCCGAGACAAGCAGCTCGACAATGGTGAACCCGTTTTTGTACTTTTTTGGTTGTAGAAACATATTCTTCATTTATAAGGCACAGATTTGCTGATTTTAGGATCTGAACCTTTAAGGGTAACTTTTATGTTGTTTCCGTCAAGTACGATGTCGTGCTTTGTGTTGTCGTAATAAACATTGATCTTTTCAATAAGATTTTCAACAGTCAGCTCTGCGCCGGTTTTCCTCCAGTATGCATTCGCAGCCGCAGCCGCAGTTTCCGCCAGGCCGTCCACTGTATTCTGACGCGCGTCACGGATATACCCGTTGTAAAGAGGAATGCCGATCGCGGCTAAAATGGCGACGATTGCAGCGACGACTATCACTTCAACAAGAGTAAAACCAGATTCGTTTTTTTGTTTCATGTTCTATTTACTTTGTTGGGGGAGAAACTTATCTCCCCCGGTTTTACATAACTTATTTATTCCGATTTCGAAGCTACGTTGTAGGTGTATTTAGTAAGAGTATCTGGCTTCCCATCACTTGTGTAGTAGCCCCATACCATTGTTTCGTCCCATCCTATTGTGTAACCAACAGGGACACGTATGATATTGTTATCTTTTTTTCCGACGATAGTGATTGCTTCAGCCGTATCTGTGCTTGATACTGGTGAGGTAGCTGTAATATCCAGATCAGCCTGTTTAGCAGCGGCAAAGGCACTTGCCACAGATCCCGCAGTATTGTTCGCAACATTCTGCCTCGAATCCTTTATATATCCGTTGTAAAGCGGAATGGCAACAGCAGCCAGGATAAGCACAATAACAGCAACGACGATGACTTCAACGAGTGTAAAACCCTTCTGATTTTTCAATGTCTTTAACATCTAAAACTCCTTTTCCTGTAAAAATGAAGATGTGTAAACAAAACAACTCCTGGAACCATATTTTGTCAGTTACAATCCTCCTTTCCCACTTACTGTGCTTTGATGAGTTTACCGATCATAAAGATTGGGAGGTAAAGTGATATGAGTATCGACCCGACTATTCCCCCTAAAACCACAATAAGAAATGGCTCGATTATAGATGCCAGGGAATCGACGATGTTTCTTATTTCCCGTTCATAGAATTCTGCCGCTTTCCTGAGAAGATCATCCACTTTGCCGCTCTCCTCACCCGTAGAAACAAGCTGTATCACAAGTACCGGAAATTCGCCGGTTTTCTCAAGGGCAAAACTCAGAAGTTCCCCGCCGCGAAGGCTTGTGTAGACATCTTCAAGGGCATCGGAGTATGCCTTATTGCCTACAACCGCTCCGGCTATCTGCGTGGCGTCAAGTATGGGAGTCCCGCTGCCCATCAGAAGAGCCATAGTCCGGCAGTAAACAGCAAGGATATTTTTCTTTAGAATTCCGCCGAATACCGGAAACTTCAAAATGTACTTGTGGACAAGACGCTTGAAATTATCATTGGTCAGAGCGGCCTTGAATCCGGCGATGATGATGACTATCGCGGCTATGGTAAGCGGAACATTGTTCCTTATAAATTTCGAAACAGAGATAAGCATCAGGGTGGGGGCGGGAAGTTTCGCGTTGAAGCTTGCGTACATGTCTTCAAAAATCGGGACCAGAAAAACAAGAATGCCTATCGTAAGAACGGTCACAAAACCGGCTATGGCACCAGGATAACGAAGCGCTGCCTTGACCTTTGATTTCAACGCCTCGACATTCTCCATATAGGTGGCCAGTTGATCAAGAACCGTATCGAGCGCGCCCGAAACCTCGCCGGATTTTACAACTGATACATACATGTTGTTGAATGCTCCGGGATGGCGCGCGATGGCATCAGAGAATGTATGACCTATGGAGATATCCTCTGCCACCTGAAGGATAATCCTCTTGAACACCGGTTTTTCAGATTTGGCAAGCTGCTCAAGGGCACGGGAAAGAGGCACCCCTCCCTCGATCATCGTGGCAAGCTGACGGGTAAAGAATACCACGTCCTTATAGGAAACCTTATTCTGCATCTTGAGGATTCCGGCATTGAGCTTATCCCAGAAAGACTGGTTCTTTTGTGTCCCGTCAAAGTTAAGCTCGTCCACGGAGAGCGGAAGAAGGTTTTTCTGCGTGAGCTTGTCTATGACCTCATCAGCAGACCTTCCATCCATGACACCGGTTATCTGGCGGCCCTTGGAATCGTGTGCTTTATATGAAAAACCTGGCATATCTATCTACCTGTCCGGAATAGTAAGAGCATAATAAACCTATTGATCCATCCTCATACGATCCTGCTTTTCTTTTAAATCTTCATAGGCAGGAAAATATTTGTCAAGTTCACTTTCTTTTGAATCCCTGGGTTTACGCAGAATAAAACCTGCAGACAAGATTATCGATGACTCCTTAAGGCCATTTTCCCCGTTGTAACTCACCTCAGGAGAAAGGTCGCCTTCCAGGCTGAAATAAACACCATTCGCCGGAGAATGAAGCGTCAGCTGGCCATAGCCCCGGATTTTGTTCCTGTTTGAGAAGCTTGAAAGCCCGTCGGTCTCTGTATTTCCCATAGTACCGTAAATGATGTGGCCTTTTGCTCCAATACCCAGGTCAAGAATAGTGCATGTTGTAAATATCAGGCCCAGAGAAGGGGTGTAGACCGGTCCGCGATAAACAAAATCGGGCTTGTGTCTGCTGTTTATATAAAGCACCGAAAACGCGCCTGTAACCCGGACGACATCGTTAAAAAATGAGGGCGTGTAAAGCGATATTCCTAAAGACGGCGCAAAGCCGTGATTTCCCTCGAAACGGTTACCCGCATACTCATCAACGGTAAATTTGTCAAGACCCAGTCCCGCGGTGAACAGAAGATAGGGAACAGGAGCGTAATGAAAATTAAGGGAATTCATTATTTCGTGAGAGGCGATATCCTGTTCAGTTATGTACTGCCCGCGCATGCCGAAGCTGTATTCTATCCCCAGAGAGGAAATTGAGAGATCCTGTGATGGAATTGCGACTCCCGCCTCTAATGCGGCAATCAGTAAAGACAGCCAGATCAAAAATTTTCGCATTATTAAAATCTCCTTATTTTACAAAATAAAGTTATCTCACTACAGGCAGCCCGAACCGCTCTCCATCCCTGTCCCGGATTCCATTCGCCTCAGCGTTTATAGAGGCGATAAGCCGGTTGGCAAACTGGCGCGGGTAGGTGATTTTTGCATAGGCCACCCCGGCCTTTGTTTCGGCCGATGCCGCGATTGCAACCGCGAAATCGTTTGTGTGAAACTCCAGGTAATCAAACCATGTGCGCATCTCCCAGAGCCCGAAACGGAAGTCTCCGCTTGCGGGGCCGTCGTAGATACCGTTACCGTTGTGGTCTGTAATCAGTTCTGTTGTATCCCTGAGTCCGTTGCGGTTGAGATCCGCATAAACATCGGGATAACCATCCATGACCGGCTCACCCACATCTGGATCACAGACGCCGTTTCCATTGAAATCATAAAAGAAGTCATGTATAGAGCCGTCATAGTCACAGACTCCATCCCCGTTTACATCATCACCGCGTCTGGCGACACTGTTATCCCCATCAAGCTTCAGATCTACAGCAGGATCCATGCGTAAATTGTTGTTTATATCCTCAAACGGGATGTCTTTCATACAGTAGTCAAGAACAGCCTTCTTTTCCTCGGCAGATCCGACTCCTGCCCAGTGGTCAAGGATAAGCCTTCCGACCATCATCCCTGAAATAACGGCGCTGAAATGCACCTTTGTACCATCGGCTACAGGGTTGCCGTTGATGTCCTGGACAACCGCACCGACAAAGTAGTTGAATGTAGTCTGATCCATATTTCCACCGTTGGGGACTGTTACCGTGTCGTCTTCAGGACGGGAAACGGTGATTATGTAAGGCTCGCCCGAGATGGTGAGTTTTGAGGTATCGGAGATTGTCCCGACACTCGCGACTACTTCACATGCGCGGTACTGGCTGGGCTGTGAGCCGGCAAGAAGGTGCGTCGTGGCGGTTCCCTCGTTGCTTACCGCAAGAGGCTTGTCGATATGTTCTCCGCCCCCCGGGCCCTTGAGTATACGGAAATTCACACTCGCCCCTGAAACCATGTTCCCCTGGGCATCTTTGACTGTGGCAATCAGGGTGGCGACCCCGCCATTTACACCGATGTTATCGGGTGTAATTGCCAGTTTCACAGACGCGGCAGGCGCGGCCTTAAATGTGACCTTGGTACTGGCGGTTCCATTTGCGGCAACAGCCTCGACAGTTGCGGTACCCGCAAAAGTTCCGGCGGCCAGAGTCGTAACCGCCCTGCCGTTGGCATCTGTTCTTACTGAATCCTCTGAGAGCAGTCCGGCATTAGCGGCGAAAATTATGAGCGCGTTTGAAACCGCTTTACCGCTTCCATCGACGTAAAGGGCGGTTATAGTACTGGTTCTTTTTCCACCCGCCGTCACAGTGGAAGGCGATGAGGTCAGAGTGAGAGTGTTTGTTGAAAAGCGGATCTCGATCTGGTCGCTTGAATTCTGTGCCAGAGCTGTTACCTCTACCTTTCCGGCAGAGGATGAGGTGAGCTCGACAGAGGCTTTTCCGTTTGGATCGAGATCTGTTTCAAACAGGTTTTTCCCATTCTGGAAAGTTCCGCCTGATGTCATGAATGTTACAGAGTAACCGCTGACCGGATTTCCGGAACCATCTTTTACCACTGCGTCAACACGGGTTTTTTCCCCGGTTTTGAGATCGCTGGCACCCGATGAAAGTTTCAGGTTTACACCACTGAAAAGGATCTTGGTTTGTGCAGAGAGGTCAAGACCATCGGCGGAAACAGTCACCGTACAGGTTCCGTTTTCAGGTGAGCTGCGCAGAACCCCGTTCGCCCGTCCGGTGGGATCAACAACCGCGCTTTCGCTTACGATACCCATGGTCGATGAAAAACGGACTTTTTGTCCGGCTTCAGGGTTGCCATTATCATTAATAAGTACTACAGTGATGATCGAAGAATCTGAATTGTCGGCCCGCATCTGGGTTTTTGATGAGAAGACGCGCATTCTGAGGTTTTTGTTGGAAACAGCAGTGACTGTATCGGGCAGGGTTGACCAGAAACGAACGGATGCTGAATCCGAGCTGCCCAGTGCGGATGCGGTCAGTTTGACAGTTTTAGCGGTTGATGATTCGACCGATGTTGTAAAGACTCCATCGCTGGAGGTCTTTCCCTTAGTGGCAAGAGTACCGGTCAGCGCAACAGGGGCATCGGGAACCGGCATGCCCAGCCCGTCAAGAACTGTCACATTTACAGGCACATTAGTATTACGCAGAGCGTTACTGATGACGGGGCTCAGAACTACCGTAAGGCCCTCGAGCTTTACGGTCTGGCCCACTATCAGGAGTGTATCGCTCATCTTTATAGCCGCGAAAACCGTATCGACAGTGTTCATACGGACTGCCCTGTATGTGGCGGAGGCGTTTCCTGCCGCATCGGTAATCGAATCGATTTTGCTGATAAAACCTTTACGGGAAATGAAACTGACCTTTTTACCGGAAACCGGGTTGTGATCGACATCAAAGACCGAAACGGATATTGAGGCTTCGTCAGTGAGGCTTGCCTTCAGGACAGATGGGCTCACAGAGATCTGCATGTTGTCGGTGATTGAATCAACAGGGATGACTTTGGAGGTATCAACAATACTGCTCTGGTCATCATCTACCGGCGGTCCGACAGGACTTGAGCCCAGACCCAGGTTTGAGTCACAGGTCAGCATTAGAAGAGCGGAGAAAATCAGATAAGCAGAAAGAGATCCGTAGATAAATTTCTTTTTGAGCATTGGACAAGGCTCCTTGAACTTACAATTTCGATAGATTTTTGTTTGAGCGCTAAGTGATCAGTAATTATACACAAAGAAATTCAAAATGAAAATAGTTTTTTTTACACCTGGTAGCAAAAAACAGGACAAGATGCACGTAACGTTATTAATAACAAGGACTTAACAGTATAAACATTTTTACAGACAGGATTCAAGTGTGTTTTTTTGGTTCGGGAGCCCTTGGCAATTACCGTTTCGTAAATTTACATATTACAATTAAGTTGACGGTATAGGAATAGGGTTGCATGTGGATGCCGTTTTTCAAAGGCATGATGAACCGTAGCGGTTGTGATAAAAAAGTTACTTCCATATATAAAGCTACTTCCATATATTCATATATAAGGCACTGCCAAAAATACCGCCACGTTCCATCATTCCTGCGAAAGCAGGGAAACAGACTGGGAATTTCTGGAAGAGGGCGTCCCCGATACAAGCAATATACAAAAATAAAGAGCTTTTGGAAGAGGGCGTCCCCTCAATAAAAGTAATAAACAAGAATAAAGAACTTCTGGAAGAGGGTGTCCCCTCTTGCGCTCCAGCCCATCGAAGACGCCGGTCTTCCGCTATCACCCCGTGTTGTCCACCATTTGTGGAGGCAGGTATTTTCATCACATTTGCAAACGTCGTTGCGGCCGCACCGGCGAACTGGTGGTAGATTAAAATTTATTGTAGCCTCTAAGAAAAAGACGCTTTATACTTACCTGGTCGCTGTTATAATATTATGCGAATTGTTCCGGTTCCCTGAAGACGATTTCTTAACGGCTGTGCTGAAAGATTACTTCTGTGAATGACATAACAGCTGCACTCCGTCATTCCGGCGAAGGCCGGAAACCATCTTCTCCGGTTTCCTAATTCTCTGATGGATGCCGTTCTTCAACGGCATGACGTCCGTAAACGGTTGTGCTGAAAGGGTTACTTATGTAAATACTGTAACAACCGCACTCCGTCATTCCTGCGAAAGCAGGAAACCATAATGCAAATAATA
>CAYLVN010000018.1:0-17649 GCA_964387115.1 uncultured Fibrobacter sp. | reverse complement strand
TCTGAGACAAATTCCTACAACAAAACGGCCATGGCAGTGGATCGGGTGGATCTTCTGGGTGACACGGTGAAAAACGCGGACACGATCTTTTATCTTCAGAAACTTTCCAATGTATCAGCAATGCCCTCCACAGTGTCTGGCAATGTGATGATCCCCTCTGAAAACAGACAGATCTATGTTCTGAAAAAGCTGAGTCTTACTTCTGCAGCCGGTATAGATTCTATTTCCATTGACAAAATTCCATCCACTTATGTCTGCAATTACAGCGACTCATCATGGGTAATCGGCTGCAGAGATGGAAGCGTGGTGTCAGGGAAGTCACTGAAAATGCTTTCAACCATCAGACTGCGCTCAGACAGCGCTGTGACAGCAATTGCTGCAATAAGAGAAAGCTCTTCAAGCATAGCAGTTATCCAGAATAACGGCATTCTATCAATATGCGACATCAAGAGCGGCGGCGTTGATGATTCAGTAAAAGTACCCGGAATAGGCCCGTACACTCTTATTACAGGTGATATTGACCGGGACAGCGAAAGTGAAATAGTTGTCTGTGACAGCAGGCACGGGGTCTGGGTCTTCAAACAGGATCTCTCTCTTGCTCCCGGCTGGGTAGCGGAGGGGGTCGACTGGGCAAGCTTGTACACCTATAACGACGATGAAGATAAAAAAGATGAAGGTGAGAAAGCTGATCGTTCAAGGCTTCCGGAGAATCTTTCCCCGCCGGCACTGTCTGACATCAACCGTGACGGATACCTTGACATTCTGGTCAGTGGTACAAATGGCCTGTACGCCTATAATTACAAAGGTGTGCTCAGTTATGGATGGCCGGCATATCTGGATACCCGCAACTGGTACCAGCGTGGCAGTGTGATGTCATCGCCTGTGGTACTCACCGGTAAAGATAAAAAACCGCTGGTGGTGTTTTCATCGATGACAGGTGAAAACATTACCTTCTCGATGTCCAGAATAACAAAAGCGAACCGTTCAAAAGGGAAAGTGTGGTATGTAAATCCTGACGGTACCAGGGACAGTATATGGGACCTGACTTCATCACAGATTGACACACTCTTAAATTTGAATGATTCCATGATTGCCCCCTATGTGATTCCGGGTGGTTTTCTGGATGCCGTAGACGAAAACGGCAAACGTCCACTCAAGTCCGGTTCATCATTTATGCAATCAGGCTGGCCGCTTACAACAGGCTCTTCTCCGGGCCTCGCTCCCATGGCAGCTTTCACAGGTGTGGGAAAGGAACCGGATCTTTTTGCCGTTTCCACCGCCGGATGGATTTACAGATGGAAGCTGCCCGGATCGATCCTTCCAGATACTCTTTTCTGGCCAATGACCGGATCCAACGGGGGGCGGACATTTGCTTATGCAGGCGGAAATACTCCTGCAATAGTGAATGTAAAAGAGCCGATTCAACTCTTTAATTACCCCAATCCCACAAACGGAAGTAAAAAAGCGATTTTCCGCTACACTTTCTCGGGTCCTGCAAAAAATGTAAGACTCGACATTTTCAGTCTTTCGGGATTTGCTGTTTACTCCAAATCTAAAATGGGCAAGGCTCCAGAGGACCTCACCGGCAGTTATCCTGACTGGAACGAGCACATAGTTGACATCAGTAAATTAGGCCCGGCTGTTTACCGCTGCAGGCTCGAGGCGACAATCCGGGGTAAAAAGCATGTCAAGTACTGGAAAATGGCAGTAGTCAGGTAATGGAAAAAATATGCCGATAAACCATAGGTCATCCGCCCAATATAGCCGTCGCTTTATGCGCATTCTTCTGTTCTGTTTTTTCTTCGTGCAATCTTTTCTGTTATCCGAAGCATCAGCGCAAAGATTCAACGGCTACGGGCTGAAATACTACACTGTGGACTCAGATCACTTCCGGATCAGCTACATGGAGGGATGCGAACATCTGACCGGAATTGTCGCAGCGAGGCTCGAACAGCTCTATGATATTTACCGCAACACATACGGCCTTGTCCTTCCCAAAAAAACCGAAGTGATGATCCTTGACAGCGACGAGAGCAACGGATGGGCATTTGCAAATTCCAATACAATTACATTCTGGTCACACGATTTCGACTTTAATCTCAGGGGAAGCCATAACTGGTTTGACGATGTTATAGCGCATGAATTTGCCCATATTGTTTCTATCTGGTCAGGACTGAAATTTCAGCCCCAGGTTCTCGAACTGCGGCTCGGTTTTTTCTCTCATCCAAATGAACGGGGCCGGGTCGAAGCATTTCACTCTTTCCCTTCCGATATCCTTCCGGCATGGTTTACAGAAGGTATCGCGCAGTACGAAAGTACAAGGCAGGAAGGTGATACTTGGGATTCTCACAGAGACATGATATTGAGAACCCTTACGATTTCCGACAAACTGCTCTCCTGGGACCACATGCAGGTTTTTGCCGGAAAAGGTGACGACTACGAAAAATCCTACAATCACGGATTTTCACTGGTCAAATACATTGCTGAAACCTACGGTTATGACAAAATCGTTTCCCTGCTTCGCGAAAGTTCAAAAGTAACCAGGTTGAATTTTGATAAATCAATCAAAGAAGTGCTGGGTGTCACAGCGAAAAAGCTTTACAGTGACTGGAAACGATCCCTGGAGCTGCGTTATAAAGAGCAGATTAAAGGGATTGGTACTCAGGTATACGGGCGAAAAATCAACAAAAATGGTTATGAAAATGCCTGGCCCCGGTTTTCACCGGACGGTAACAACGTTTATTTCCTGTCAAACGGCAAAAGTGACTTCGGTCGCAAGCAGCTTTACCTTCTTCCTGTCAGCGATACTGCGGACACTACCGGAATCAAAAACCCTGTATTTCCGCTTGGCGGGTACTATGACATACATGCAGGCTCCGGAAAAATCAGCTACATAAGCAATAAGAGCAGAAAATCTGTGGTTCCTGCCAGAAACGGCGGCAACAGAGTTCTGGACCTGTTCATCGATACTCTTCCAACATGGAAAAAAGAGATCAAACTGTTCAGAAAAAAATCCGAACGTCAGTTGACAGAAAAAAAGTCTGTCTTCAACGCCACATTTTCACCTGACGGCGGAATGCTGGCATTCGCGCGCAGAGATGTAAATCGTTTTTACCTTGCAGTTACCGACACCGCAGGTAAAAAGGTCAACGTGCTTTATCCCGCCACGGCTGCCGACTCTCTGCAGATAGACTTCATTTACAGCATGGACTGGTCCTCTGACGGCAGGAGTATAGCGTTCAGTTTCTTTGACAGCAAAAACCGCAATATCGGTATTTATGATACACTCACAAAAAAATGTATCGTTCTGCCGGATTCAGGAAAAGACGAACGTGACCCGTCTTTCAGCCCTGACGGCAAATATCTTTACTACTCCTCTGACCGTACCGGAATATTCAATCTCTACAGGTACGATCTGACAAATAAGAGAACAGAACAGGTAACAAACGTTACAGGCGGTGCATTTCAGCCCTCTGTGTCACCGGATAACTCAAAACTTGTGTATTCGGGATATGATAATCAGGGTTATAGCATATACGTCCTCGATTCTATCAAAGCACTGACAACAGATACCGCGGTTTTCATGACAGAACGGGAATTATCTCCGGACAGTGCAAAAACCGTGGATTTGAGCGCTCCACGCCCCTACCAGTGGTTTCCAAGACAGTTTCTTATCTCCCCGGTTCTGATGGCAGAACAGCTTGTCACTGAAGAGTCAAATTCGCAGAAAGGTATTTCAACCTTTAAATTCGGGGCTGTCTTCAACCTCATTGAACCGCTGACACTTTCCGGCGGCGGGTCGGAGATCGGCGGGTTCTTCTTCCTTGAACCAAAGCATCTTTTTGATTTCATTGACCCCGATCAGGGTGGAATAAATACTGAAGCAAGTTATGATCTGGGACTTTTTGCCTCCACAAAGGTCCTTCCTCTGACCGTTTCTTTTGATTACATGCTCAGAGGAATTGCTGACAGGGATCAGTTTCTTGACGAATTCATAGACAGTGTCGTTGTCCAGCCCTACAACATGCAGCTCCAGAATTTCAACCTCCTAATTTCTCATTTCTTCGCCGGTTCAAGCACTTATGATAATAACCTGCTTGCCCTGAATCTGCTGCTGGGAGCAAACATATACGATGTAAACATATACCTGGAAGATCTTTACGATATAGGAGTGTTCAATTACAATCTAAGCAAAGGCTTCCGTTTCGGCACGATGGGTATCATGGGTGCAAGAGTACCGGAAGCCAAGATGAATATTTCTCCAAGGGGTATCGCCTCCAAAGTTCAGTATGACCTCTGGAGCCAGAATTCACTGAAAGAGGAAAACAGTTTTGATCCTGAAAGCAGCACCCCTAAAGAGCTATACGACAGGTACCTTTTCCAGCAGGTAATGAGTCATGTAAAAGCGGGTATGGCAGCCCCGTGGTACGGCAAGCACGATCTGCATCTTGATATGCAAGGTACATACCTGAATGTCATTAACAAACATCAGGACCTGGAACTGCCCTCTTTTTACTATCCGGGAGCGTGGGTTCAGGGATATTCCTACTACTTTCGCGACGTCAAGACCAAGTACACCAATGATCAGGACACTGTCAGGATGAGTCAGGACACACTCCTTGTTACCGGAAAAGCTGTTATCAGCGGTGAGGTTTCCTACAGATTTCCACTCTGGCCCAAACTGATAGATAAAAAGTTCTGGTTCCTGTACCTGGAAAGACTTTACGGATGCATAAATGTCAGTGCAGGAGCCGGCTGGGATCAACCAAAGGACTTCTTTGAGTTCAATCGTGAAGACTGGCTTGTTTCATACGGGCTGGAAATGAGACTTGAGGCTCAGACTTTCAGCAGCTACCCCCTTGCACTTAAATTCCGCTGGGATCGGGGTATCGACAGAAAGCCGCCTCTGGGTGGAAACCGTTTCTCCTTCTCACTGGGTTACGATTTTGACAACTGGTCGACTATAATGCTTCCCGACTACAGACAGTTTAGTGCAAGTCCATAAAATCCTGCACCGGATTTTTCTTCTCTGCCTGTGAAAAACAATATTTCTGCTCCAGATATGATGCGGAAAGTTATTGCCGGTAATAAAGACGGAATTCCTCAAGAAGTTTATCAACAGAAAGCTGTCCGGGAGCAACCGGTTTATTTACATAGCCATAAGTAAAAAGTGAACCAAACAAAGGGGCAATCAGCCTGGTAACAGCCCCGATCGGGCCCATTGCAATAGTGACAAGCGGCTCCTTGCTGTTATCAGTAAATCTCAGAAGTCTGCGCACATCTTCAGTAGAATCAGCCATAGCAGCGATTTTTATTATATCCGCACCCTGCGTCAGTGCCCTTTGCACAATCCTCTGAAGGTCAGCCAAAGATGGCGTGCCGGTAAAATCATGCTCGGACACCATTATGGTTTTTCCTTCACCAAACTTTACCACCTCATCTGAAATTTCACAGCCGAGTTCAATGTCGATGCAGTCGACAAAAGGAATTATCTGTCTGAAAATATCTGCACGGGATTTACGGTTGCTCTCTGTCTCCCTCACAGTCCCTATGGCAGGCAAAGCAACAGTCTCCCTCACCTCTCTTACATACTCCACAATCTCAGAGAGCGGTAGATTGAAACAGTCGATTCTGAACTCCAGAAGCCCAACCCCTTGCTGCTTAAGATCCAGTATTTGGCGAACCGGAATTTTTTCATCTATAATCGCTAAAATCTCAGGCCTGATTCCTAACTCGAGGTCACCGATTCTAATCATAAGAACTCCAATACTCCAATATTAATAATCAACTGATCACAGCTTTTTATTCTCCCCGCATGCGACTTTCAGGTTAAAATAAATGCTGTTTTACCGGTTAGATCGAAGATTCATAAAATTATCATCTGTCGCTGTCATACACGATCCAGGCCGAGCAGACGCATTGCCCTGCAGTCCAGATACCTGACAAGACCCCCGGGAATTTTTTCGATCATTCCCGATTCCTCCCAGACTTCAGGACTTTCCATGCACATATAAAGTGTCAACTGAGGAAAATGTCTGTTAAATTCATCGAGCATCGCTCTGTAAAGAGCCACCCGCAGAGGACGGAAGTAACGCAATTTGCCGTCTTCGCCACAGATCATTTCACCGGAAAACAGCGAAAGATGGTCTCCCCTGTTTTTTAAAACCGATTTCAGAGAAGGCATGGATCTGAATCCACCCATGCTTATCCAGGCAATTTTCTCTGGATCTTTAACCACCTTGAAAATAGCCCTTACGACATTTCTGTAATCTTCTTCCCAGTTATCATAAATAAACATCGGATCAAAGTGAAATGCCACCTTAAAGCCCATTTTCAGGCATTTTTCAGCGGCTCTGAGCCGTTGATCTAAAGTTGCGGTTTTTTTCTCCATGCAGGAGATCATAGCCGGAGTATTCATGGAAAAGCCGATAATCACCTTTTCTGGATTCTGAACACCGAAAATCGGTGATACATCAGCACACTTAGTCTTGAATTCCACGATCACATTCTTATAAGGCTCAAGCAGATCTGCAATTTTTAGTGCTGCCCCCGATTGTTTTTCAGAAAAAAGGCTATCCCCGAATTCACCGGTTCCAAATCTCAGAACGCCTTTTTTCTGCGGAAGCCTTGTTTTGATCTCGTTTGCGAGGTCGTCAAAATTTGTAAAAACCACCTGACATTGATAAGGGAAATAAGCCTGCAGGATACAATACTTGCAGTACATACCACATCCGGTAGAAGGAGTGATTATCTGGTAACCGCAGCACAAATAACCTTTGGTTGTTCCGGGGCAGGGTTTCCAGAATTCGCCCTTGTTTTCCAATCCGATTATTGCGGAACGATCATTGGCGGTTTCGGGTGGTATTGACTGCAAATTTACAGTTTCAGGCATAGTTTCCTTTACCGGGCCACTATCAGAATGCGAAGAAAATATTTGTTCTTATACAAAATATAACGTGGATGGTTGTGTGGATAGAAGAGTTGAGCGGTTATTCGCACCCAAACCGTCTATTACCTGACTTATGCACCAGGGATCAGGGCTTAAGAGTATTAATAAAACTGATGTACGTTCGTAATAGGACAAAGATGACCGATACCGGGGGCATTAATTATTTTTATTGTAATCTGAGTTATGCACCCGGAAGGGGTGAATTGCACTTCGCTCCTTGCCGAAATACATAAGATAGATATCAGCTAAATTGTTTTCAGGAGGAAGCTTTATGAACAGTTTATTGAGAGGATTGGTCCTCGGATCAATGACTCTTCCTGCCATGATCATGTCAGCACCGATGATCACTATTGACAGTGCGAATTACGATGCTGGAATTCTGCAGGAAGGTGAAGTGAAATCCATCAAAAACACATTCATAGTCAAGAACACAGGTGACAGTCCCCTGGTCATTGAGCAGGTCAAGGCAAGTTGCGGCTGCACAGCGGTAGGGCACGACTCGATAATCCAGCCCGGCAAGGAAGGCAAAATAACTTCGGAAGTTGATATCAGGGGTATGCATGGAGGTACATTCAGGAAGTATGTCACCGTGGTTTCAAATGCCAAGAATGCCCCGACATTGCGGATTTCACTTGGCGGCAACATAAAGTCTTTTGTCGATTATTCACCGGGGTATCTCCGTTTTATTCCCGACAGCAGCAATGACATAACTGTTGAAATGAAACTGAGCACAGCGAAAAAGGGGCTGAAAGTCTCAGAAGTTCAGTTCAAACCACAACCAACTCAGGGGAATGATGTTCCTGAATGGCAGCGCACAATGCCTATATATCCTTCTTTTAAGTTGACAGAACCAGATAGTGCAAAAGCAGACGGGTATTTTGATTACACACTCAGGCTTACACTTACCAACCCTGATAAACAGACCAAGCACGGGAATTTTATCATCAAAACAAATCATCCCAAAAAAGCCGAGATCTCGGTTCCGGGGATGATAATGTCGAATTAATTTATTCTTTGTAAATCAGGGCCCGGGGGAACTGATACTCCGGGCTTTTTTATTTGTAATCTGCAGGTTGGACAGGAAATGAAATACAAACACATATTTGGTCCGGTCAGATCCAGACGCCTTGGTATTTCGCTTGGAATCGACATGGTTCAGGGGAAAACGTGCTCTTTAGATTGTGTCTACTGCGAATGCGGTGAAACTACCGATCTGACAATAGAGCGAAAAGAATATGTCAGCTATTCGGAACTCGCCGATGAAATTGCCGATTACCTTTCAGGTAATCCTGAACTCGATTATGTGACTTTCGGGGGAAGTGGAGAGCCAACCCTGAACACGGCTACAGGCCCGCTGATCAGGTTTATAAAAGAAAATTATCCCCGATACAAAACAGCACTGCTCACAAACGGCACTCTTTTCTATCTCCCTGAGGTCCGTGAAGCAGCAAAACCTTTTGACCTGATTCTTCCATCTCTGGATGCCATTTCAGACAAGGCGTTTTCTGTGGTAAACAGGCCTCACAAGGATCTCAATAACCAGAGGATCATCGAGGGTCTTGTCACCTTCTGCAGGGAATTTAAGGGGGCCATCTGGATAGAGGTATTCATCGTCCCGGGTGTAAATGATGATCCTTCTGAACTGCAGGCCTTCAAAGAATCTCTTCTCAGGATGAATCCATCGCGGGTCCAGCTCAACAGCCTTGACAGGCCCGGCCCCTGCAGCTGGGTAAAGACAGCCGATTTTGAACAGCTCTCAAAAATATCCAATTTTCTCGACCCGCTTCCTGTTGAAATCGTTTCAAGAAAGAGTCTGGAAACCTTTAAAATTGAAAAGGTAGACGACACAACAGAAGAAACTATCATCAGTCTCCTCAAAAGACGTCCGTCCACAATTGAAGAGCTCTCAGGGATAAGCGGAGTAGCACTCAGTCAGCTTTCAGTTATCCTTGAGAACATGGTATCAGAGAGTCTGGTTACAGTCTACACTGTTAATGACTGCATGTTCTACCGTGCAAGGTAACCCCCAAATCGGGATTTAATCTGATTTTTAATGCTTCTGCTTGTCATTGCCGATATAATAAGGTAGGGTCATAATTTTGTTCAAGATCCATCTTTTTGTCCGGCAATAAACAATGCAGAACAGCAACAAAGCCATATTTTCGATATTTCTCCTTGCCATTATGGCAATCCCTGCTTTCAGTTTTGACTGGTTCACCAGTCTCAGAGGCGAAAATTCAGGCAGAACAGCCTGTACGTTTCTTACAATGCCAATCTCTGCTGTTGAGCTTGCCCGTGGCTCATCATCACCCGGAGCCATGGATGCAACGGATCTGCCTCTTTACAGTGCAAACGCAGCAGTTTCGAACCGGAACAATTTCGCAGCTACACACACTGAATGGCTTCTGGGTCTGCGCAAAGAGTATCTGGGGGCGTTCTTTCCAATTCTGGATTTCGGTACATTGGGATTTTACTCACAGCTTTTTACTCCCGGGAAATTTGAGCATGCAAGGGACATCGATGAGCAGCCTTCAGAGATTTCCTACATTGAAGCATCTTTCGGATTGTCACTCTCGAAGATTTTTCTTGACGGCAAGCTCAATGCCGGAGTTGTTTTTTCTTATATCGAAAGCCATCCTGCGGAGGAGTCGGGACGAGCATGGGCCGGGAGTCTTGATATGCTCTACAGACCTTTTGACTGGCTTTCCTCCCGCCTCTACTTTGCCAATCTGGGTTCCCCGGTAAATTACGGATACAAATTCGAACCACTTCCATTTCGGACTGGCCTTTCGTTCAATATAAGTCCTCTTCCCTCAAAAGTTCCCTTCAAATCATTTCTGGACTTTGATATCGGTGCCGGGATCATAAAGACGGCAGACGAGCCATTAACGGCCGGAATAAGCACAGAGATAAAGACTGGTAAATATCTGATGCTTCGTGGAGGTTATGATTACGCACTCGGTAGAGGATTTTCGGCTTCCGGGCTGGGCCTGGGGGCAGGGGTTCAGTTCGGGAAATATGGATTTGATGCAGGCTGGAGGAATCTCTCGGTTGAGCTGGGACCGGTGTGGGCCGCAACATTAAAGATCAAGCTTGAAGAGATACTCCCCAGAACATCAGATGACTTCTACAATACAGCTTTAAAGCATTACAATAAAAAGCGCTTTGCACTGTGCGAATACTATGCCGGAAAAGCACTGAAAGCCGATCCCAATAACTGGAAAGCCTGGGCACTGCTTTCACAATTGAAATCAGACAGACTCAGAAGCAATAACCTTGAAATTTCTCTTGTTTACACAGGCAATATCAGTGATCAGTTTCTGCCTCCCCAATCGGGACTGACACTGGGCGGACTGGCACGACACGCCACAATTATCAAATCTCTGAGGCAGAAATTTCCTGTTTGTTTTTCAATAGAGGCAGGAAATCTCATAAGTAAATACGCAAGTCCTCCCAGAGTCAAGCTCGCCGATTACTACTACGAACAGATGCAGTTCAGCGCAACTGCAGGAGGCAACGGTGAGGCTGATTACGGTTTCAGACGCATGATCGAGAAGGGAACAGATTTCAAACAGAAACTGATATGTACCAATCACCTCGAATCGACAAAAAACCCGCTGATCTCACACCAGATCATCTCCTCAGGCGGCTACAACATGTTTGTCACATCATACATCAATGATTCAATCACAGACGAGAGCAGCCGCAAGTCACTGAAAAAGTTCAACCCCGACGAACTGTTTCCTGTCCGTGCTCAGGAATATGATCTACGTGTGCTGATAATGCATGATACCTGGGAGAATATTAAAACAAAGGCAGCCATGGTAAAAGAAGCAGATATTATCATTTGCGGTAACCTTGAGCAGCACTTTCCCGCACCGATGAAAATCGGTTCAAAACTTGTCCTCTCAGCCGGTAAAAAAGGAGAGTACGTCGGGAACCTGGTATTGAGATTTGATGAAAAGAAAAAGCTGATTTCTACTAATAACCAGCTTATTCCTGTTGTACCTGAGATCACTCCCGACTCAGCCATACAGGAAGCAGTGGAACTGATTACGGCCAGAATGGAGCTTGCTGCTCTTGGAATTGACGAGCAGATGCTGATAAAGGGCTCTATAGAGGGGACATTCCCCTTCAATTCAGATCGTGACAGTGTTAATGGCGTATTTCTGAAGATTGTTGAAAAAAATGCCGAATTTCCGCTGACCCGTGATCAGGGAAACTGCCGTTTCCCCTCGATTTCTTTTGCATCCGGAAAGTTAGCCTATGTGAATACATCACAGCAGTGCCCCAGACTTGAAACAGTAAGCCTTAACAGTACGGCAAGACGCATTCTGCATGACAGTTTATATATAAAGGAGACCTGTTTTTCCGCTGATGGAGTGTGGATCTATTACGCCGGTAGTCAATGCGGAGATACAATTACAGATATTTACAGAGTAAAGGCCGGTGGTGGAACACCTCTTCCTGTAATCAACTGGGAAAATTCAACAGAACACTCTGTCAGTTTTTCTTCTGACAATACGCATATGCTCTTCTGCTCAAACCGCAACAGCTCATTTCAGGTTTATATAACAAATCTTCAAGGAGAAAAGCCGCTCCTGGTGACAGATTCATCCGCCAATCACTTCAGCCCCAGATTCAGTCCGGATGGAACCAGGATAGCATACCTTTCTGACCGGTCAAATTTCGGCGGCCGGCTTGATCTCTGGGTCTACGATCGCTCGACAGCTAAGCACATCCAGATCACAGAAAATTCTGATGTCAAGGGATACTGCTGGCTCTCAAACAGCCGTACCATGGTTTATTCATCGGGTGTAAACATTTTTGATCTGAACATCACCGATATCAATCTCCAGCGTTACAGAAAGCTGGCAGTACGGGACACGATCAAAACCTACAATGAAATGAATCCTGTGCCTGTCTTTTATAAAGGGATCGAGAAGATAGTTTATACGCGAGAGTATGAATCGGGTGAGAAAGAGATCTATTGGATCAATCCCGATGGTACAGAGGAAACACGGATTGTAAACAGTGACGGAAATGACTGGGTGCGCTGAAAAAGGTCACTTCAGATAGACAACGGTGGCACCCTCTCCCCCATCTTTGGGCAAGGCTGATCTGTAATCCCTGACTGAATTTCCAAGTTCCTTCTCGAGCATATCTCTGACCAGTTTTTTCAGAACCGGGCCTTCAACAGGGTCTGAATGGTAACCTTTACCGTGGATTATCAGCAGTTCTTTTCTTCCTTTTTCGCGGCATTCTGCTATAACCTTCCTGATCTTCCCGGCAGCTTCATCAGATTTCATTCCGTGCAGGTCAACAACAAGCCTGGACAGTTTTCTGGAAGTGTTGCGGTTCGCTTTTTTTTGCCCGCTCAGAGCATCTTTGTCCATCACTCCGTGCTTATCCAGATAGGATAGAATTAGATCGTCACTTCCATTTTCATTTTGATGTTTCATTCCTGCCCGTTGCTGTTGGTTTTCAGTTTTTTAAGAACGGAGCTTTTCCAGTAGGAAAAATCGCCATAAAGGATATGTTCTCTTGCCGCAAAGACAAGCTGCATATAAAAATGAATATTGTGCAGTGTCAAAAGTCTCAATGCAAGAATTTCTCCGGCCATGTAAAGGTGACGGATATATGCCATGCTGAAATTTCTGCATGTATAGCAGGAGCATTCAGGATCAAGTCTCCCCTGAAAATCGCGGGTGTGCTTTGCGTTCTTTACATTCACCTTTCCTCTTGAGGTGAATGCGGAGCCGTTACGCGCATTACGGGTTGGAAGTACACAGTCAAACATGTCAATTCCCCGTTCTATGCACTCAAGAATATCCTCAGGTGTCCCCACACCCATTAGATATCTGGGTTTATTTACAGGAAGCAGCCCTGAGGAGTATCCCACAACATTATATGTCGACTCAATACTCTCCCCCACAGCCAGTCCGCCAAGAGCGTAACCCGGGAAATCCATTGCCACCAGTTCACGGGCGCAGTGTTCACGCAATTCTCTGATGGTACCACCCTGAACGATGCCAAAAAGTGCCTGCGGGTACCCGAAATGAAAAGGGATCTTCTGGTGTGCATCGAGGCATCTTCCGGCCCATCTGAGTGTTCGCTCAACAGCTTTGGAGATCTTCTCCGGTGAAGCATCGGAGGGTGGGCATTCATCGAAGATCATGATAATGTCTGCACCCAGATTATGTTCAATTTCCATCACCCGCTCGGGTGAAAAGAAATGTTTTGATCCATCAACGTGCGACTGAAAAGTGACCCCATCCTCGGTAATCTTTGATATGTCTCTCAAGCTGAACACCTGGAATCCGCCGCTGTCAGTCAGCATCGCCCGATTCCAGTTCTCGAATTTGTGCAGTCCACCGGCGGCCGCTATAAGCTCATCGCCGGGCCTGAGGTGCAGATGGTAAGTATTAGCAAGGATGATTTGACTCCCGCATTCTTCCAGTTCGGCCGGGGAGAGTGCCTTTACGGTTGCCTGAGTACCCACAGGCATAAAAATTGGAGTTTTCAGTTCCCCATGAGGGGTCTGGAAAATTCCTGCGCGGGCTTTTGTCTGGTTATCAGTTTTCTGGAGCGAAAAAGAGAACATTGAATTCATCTATAAAACCGGCCTTCATTAAAAAGGTATTAAGTTAAGCTGACCTTTAATCCTGAAAATCGCAGTTTGATGAGGTTATTCCACCAAACAGCGACTCTGGGGTTAAAATACAACAATTCACCAGTTCCTGTTCAGTGTTTCAAGACATTTGATTGACAACCTTTAATAAACAGTATGTTTTGTAAAAGTCCGTCATCTATATACTGCGGACGGCCTTCTTGACGTGTTGAAGAGCGGTATTTACAAGATTAATGATATATCCCCGATAAGTGAGATGCTCAGAGATCTCCTGATGCGGGAGAACCATTGCTGCTGTGGTGCCCCTTCCGGTAACACAGTGGTTGTTGACGTAAATGGAGATATTTACCCTTGCATTTAATATGTCGGGCTGGAGCGGCTGAAAATCGGAAACGTTCAGGATCCTTATAATCTGAACCTGACACCCCTGCACTGGCTCAGTGAGAAGACCGATATCGATAGAAATGAATCCTGCAGAGATTGTGAATACAGATTTTTATGTCATGGAAGCTGTCCTGCATCCTGGATTACTGCCCGGGCCTCAGGCCTCAGTACCCCTGAAGCCATAGAATACGGAAGATCGATTGTATGTACTGTTAAAAAGACAATCATTCCTTTTCTGTTATGGTATTTAGTAGAGAATCCGGGTGTGATTGATGAATCAGAAATGAAGAGATTCCCCTGTTAGTCACTTAATAACCTCTGACAGCCTCAGAACAACTTGCCAGAAAAGCCTGTTTTGTGGTATTTTTCATTTCAATCCGGTAACTTTGCCGCTTCAGGCACTGCCGTGAAAATGTAAAGGATAAAAGTGTCTACAAATAAGCTTTTAGAAACAATCAATTCTCCCCTGGACCTCAAGAAACTTCCAATAGATAAGCTGCCTCAGGTAGCAGATGAAATAAGGGAGTTTATGATTGATGCAATCAGCCACACAGGCGGGCACCTTGCACCCAGCCTGGGGGTGGTCGATCTTACAGTCGCTCTTCACTACTGCTACGATTCCCCGACAGACAAGATAGTCTGGGATGTTGGGCACCAGGCCTATGCGCACAAGATACTTACAGGTCGACGGGACCAGTTCCACACGATAAGGCAGTACGGTGGACTCAGCGGCTTTCCGCGTCATTCCGAGAGCGAATATGACGCTCTTTCAGCCGGACACGCATCCACTTCAATAAGCGCCGCTCTCGGGATGGCGGCCGGAAGAGATTTAAAGAAGCAGAAGCATTCAGTAGTAGCTGTAATAGGTGACGGTTCATTAGGCGGCGGACTTGCTCTTGAGGGGCTTAACAACTTGGGGTCCATGGCTACCGGGATGACTGTAGTGCTTAATGATAACAAGATGTCAATCAGCAAGAATGTAGGGGCAATCTCCAGATATCTCACAAGAGTACTTGCCGATAAGCGATACAACAAAATCAAATCAGAAATCTGGGATCTGCTGGGCAACTCAAATGTCGGAAAAAACATTAGAGGTTTAGTAAGCAACATTGACTATACATTGAAAAACATTGTTGTTCCAGGCAAACTGTTTGAGGATATGGGGATTAGATATCTGGGCCCCATTGACGGACATAACATCTCTGAGATGGTTGAAATTTTCCGTTCATTAAAGGATTTCACGCCCGCCCCGACACTGGTTCATGTAATCACAAAAAAAGGAAAAGGGTACTCCTTCGCTGAAAACAATGCCACCAAGTATCATGGAATCGGCCGTTTTTCAAAGGATACGGGAGATGTGATCAAATGCGGCACGCAGGCTCCTACCTATAGTGATATATTCGGGAAAACACTTGTAGAGATGGCGTCAAGCAGACCTGACATTGTAGCTATTACAGCAGCAATGAGAGACGGGACGAAACTTACTGAGTTCAATGAAGCTTTCCCCCAGAGATTTTTTGATGTCGGAATAGCAGAGTCTCATGCTGTTACATTTGCCGCAGGTCTTGCCCTTAAAGGACTGAAACCGGTTGTAGCCCTCTACTCGACATTTCTTCAGAGAACCTACGATCAGTTGATTCATGATATCGCTCTGGATAATCTGCATGTAATTTTCTGCATTGACAGAGCCGGACTGGTAGGTGATGACGGCCCGACACACCATGGAGCATTCGATATCTCATTTTTACGTACCATTCCCGGTGTAACGATAATGGCTCCCCGTGATGAAAATCAGCTCCGTAGAATGATGGTCACTGCAGTTGACCACCTGAAAGGACCGGTTTTCATCCGATACCCAAGAGGGTGCGGTGTGGGCGTAGAGTTGGATAGCAACCCTGAAGCTATTGAAACAACCCCCGAAATAATCTCAAAGGGAAAAAATATCGCAATCATATCTATCGGGGATTTCTTCTGCACTGCCCGTTCTGTCTGCGATGCTCTGCGGCAAAAGGATCTCTCCCCCACTCTGGTTGACGCACGCTTTGCAAAGCCGCTTGACATCAATTTCTACAGAAAGCTTTTCTCGGAAAACCGTTTCATAGTAACGATGGAAAACAACTCGCTTTGCGGCGGCTTCGGTTCCTCACTGCTGGAACTGACAAGTACACTTGATCTTGAAAAAGTTCCAAAGTTTCTCAATCTGGGTCTTCCCGATCAGTTTGTTCCTCACGGTGATTCGGCTCTTCTGTATAAAGAGCTTAAGCTTGACACAGAAAGCATTACAGAGAGAATCGGGCGCTTTACCGGGCTTCTGAAAGCAGAGATGGAGGCGGTTTGAGTTAAGGAGCCTCAGGTTGCAAATCGCAGACAAGTAAAACAAGCAGAAGATTAAGCAGGAAACGGTTTAAAGATCACCTAAATGGTGATTCTACAAACTACAATTATTCTCCAAACCATTTTTTGTATTATCTTGAAAAGCTTTCAGCTGCTTTCTTCCTCATTTCAAGAAACAAATTGTCGACATTCCGTAATAATCACATCCCAAAGAGCTGCATGACCGAACCGCGCAAGACATTCGCCTGGGCCATCATTGCCAGCGAAGACTGACTTCTGATATCCCTGTCAACTGCTTTGGCAATCTCGGCTCCGGTATCAGTCTCAACCAGTCGCTCTTCGACTGAAGAGTTTACAGTCATTTTTTTGGAGATTATGTTACTCTGTGACCGCAGACCCTGCGAATAAGCGCTCACCTTTGCCAGGTATGATCCGGCTTTATTGAGCTCTGCCTGAACAGCATTTGCGTCATCTTCTTTATTACCCGAACCGAGTGTCAGAGTTGAGACATCTGCGACATCATCACCGGTGAAGGAAATGTCATACTTCACATTAATATCGTAAGGATCGATGTTCACACTGTCCAGAGCTCCACTGCCATTGTCCTCAATCAGTTTTCTGCCATCATACGCAGCGTTTGCGACAGTAAAATCGACCTGACCTTTCAGTGAATCGAACTCAGCCTTGATTGCGTTCTGTTCATCAGAATCGGAGTTAGGGTCATAATACATCTTGACAAGAACGTTCATTCGGTCCAGGGCGTTGAATACGGTCTCCCCGGCTTCAGAGGCGACTTGCATCAGTATTGATGCTTCACCGAGTTCCTGTCTGATACGGGAATAGCCTCTGTTTTCGCTGTTGATTTTCTTTGCGTAGAAATAATCCGGAATATTTTCCTGCGGGCTGTTTACCTTTTTACCGCTGCCGATATGCATGAGATTGTCGGCATAAAGGTTATCATTTTTTTTGTAGAAAAGAGCAATATTGGCATAACCTAAGCTCAAAGCACCAGTCAACATGCGACACCTCCCTTGTGTATTCAGACCATCCCTGGACGCTCTCCTGCCGGTTGAAGGGCTTCCCCAAGCCTTCCACCGACGAGCATCAAACCGTTTTACCGGTTTTTCTATTTATTTTCCGGTTGACTCCTATTCGTAAAGTTTTGCCAGTGAGCTCTGGAGCATGTTGCCCTGAGCCATCATTGAAACCGCTGCCTGCTGACGGATACTGAGGTCTATTACTTCATTCATCTGCTCAGCTTCGTCAACATCTGTGATAAGTGACATGACCGCCTGTTTGCTGGCGATGATGGTATCGGCCAGTTTAACCTGCTGATCGACAATATTATCAA
>CAYLVN010000017.1:0-17914 GCA_964387115.1 uncultured Fibrobacter sp. | reverse complement strand
CCGTCGTATCTACCCGGCGGTAGACCTGATGCGGTCCGGAACCAGAAAAGAAGAACTGCTGCTTTCTGAAGAGGAACTCAACAGAATGTGGATTCTCAGAAAATTCCTGGCTACCATGACTCCTGTGGAAATGATGGAATTCCTTAATGAGAAGATCAGCGGCACTAAGACAAACAGGGAATTCCTTGACGCAATGAAGAGCTGAGGATAAGCTCTGATACTGGAGGGTATATGAGAGTCGGGGTGATCGGTACCGGCAATATGGGCAGGGCACTTATTGACGCCTTGCTTGTAAAATACGGAAACTCAATAGCAATCATGGCTTTTGATCAAAACCATAATGCCTGCAAAACACTGCAGTCTGCGGTAGAGATCTCCCAGCCTGCAGAATGGTTTACTGAAGAAAGAACACCTTCCGCCGTAATCATCGCAGTCAAGCCATCCGATGTCGCTTCTGCCTCACAGTTTTTTTCCTCAACTGACAAAAATAACCGCCTTAAACCTCTCTTTATTTCCATTGCTGCCGGTGTCAGCATTTCATCCCTGCAGAAAGTTCTGCCCGCAGATGCCAGGATCTGCAGGGTTATGCCCAACACTCCGGCGCTTGTCGGTGCGGGAATGAGTGCCTACGCACTGAGTGAAAACTGCAGTTCTGATGATTCCCGCATCGTAGAGGAGATCTTTACTGCATGCGGTAAAATTCTTCAGGTTCCCGAAAAAATGCTCAATGCGGTAACCGGTTTGTCCGGAAGCGGGCCTGCTTATGTTTTCCTCTTTATTGAAGCACTGATTGAGGGGGGAGTTACTGCGGGGCTTCCATACCAGATCGCCCGGGAATGTGCACTGCAGACTCTTGTCGGATCTGCTGAGATGATTATCAAAACAGGTGAGAACCCTTCTGTTCTCAAATCGAAAGTCATGTCTCCTGCCGGTACAACAGCCAGCGGGCTCTTGGCGCTGGAGGAGAATGCTTTCAAACATGCTGTTATTTCCGCAGTTGTTGCTGCCACAAGGCGCTCAGAGCAGTTGGGATCCTGAAGAAATCAGAAAGGACCGCTCACTGGTGAAGGTAAAATCAGTACTTTTGTCAATTGCTCTCTTCTGTGTCAGCTTGATGGCCGAGGAATCGAAACTGCTTCCTGCCGGTTCTGCTGCCCCTACCTTCTCACTTCCATCTCTTGATGGCGACCGTGTCAGTCTCCGGGTCTTCTGCGGCGATACTCTTCTAAAACCGCATATCAACAATGTAAGGCACATTGTTGTTCTAAGCTTCTGGGCGACTTACTGCATTCCTTGCCAGAAAGAGATTCCTGAGCTTATCAAATTCGCAGAAAAGCACCGTAATGACAGCATAAAGGTTTTCTGTGTCAGCATCGATAAAGAAGGCGCCTCAATTGTCTCTCCTTTTGTTAAAGAGAAAGGATATGACATACCTGTGCTTCTTGACCCTTACCAGAAAACAGCTGAGCGGTATGGTGTTAAATCACTCCCCGCGCTCTTTGTTATAGACCAATTTGGTAAAATCTGTTATGCTGCTTCCGGGTATAATGAATCGGAATCGCTCGATGAAAAGCTGGAACAGATAATCTCAGATATCAGGAAAGGTCACAATGTAGAAGCGGCCGTGGCGGGAGAGTCTGTAGCGGTACAGAATGTTGTGAAAGAGAAGAAAATCCCGGCAAAAGCCCGATGGGATGCGGTTGTAAAAGTTGAATGTGGTGTACCTGTGAACAATGTCGCTGAAAATCTGGGAGTCAGCCCTGAAGAGATTCGTTCCTGGTATGCTGATTTAAAGAATGCCGCTATTTCTCTATGGCCTGAGAACTCAGTTAAATAAGATTATTTCTGCTCGACAGGCTCTATCCAGAGAGAGTCGTTAATTCTTTTTCTCAGTTCTTTTGATGCTTCAAAAACCGGTTTGAAACCGGCTTCCACTTCAATATACTGGTTTGTGCGTGGATTACGAGCCGTGCGGGCCTTTTTCTGCTTCACCTTAAATCTTCCAAAGCCTCTGATTTCAATATTGTTGCCGTTTTGAAGTGCTTTGGATACTGATTCCAGGAAGCTTTCCAATACTATTTTGGTATCTACCTGAGTCAGGCCTGTACGTTCGGAGATTCTTTCAACAAGATCTTTTTTTGTAATATTTCCCATTTAATCCCCCGCCGTTCAGCCGCGCTGGGAAGCGTAGAAAAAGTTTTATTTTGTTAAGGGCTTAATTAGACCCTTGCCGGAAACTATTCTGGGTTCTGGCTATTTTTAGAATATAATTACTACTCGGTAAAATCAAGAACTTTTTTTATAACTCCATGAGAAGAGCCACGTTAAGAATTACACATACAATCGGCTCGTCTGACACACGTTCTTATCTGGACTCGATCAGCAGGCGTATTTTCTGTTTTGCAATACTGTTGAGATTATCAACAGCAAGGATCCTGCGATAGGTCTCTATTGCCCTGTCAATAAGCTCGAGCTTCTCAAAGGCCACTGCCAGCTGCAGAAGTATGCGGATATTATTCTGGTCATATTTGACGGCCTGTTCCAGATACCTGACAGCTTCTTTCAGCATTCCATTTCTGAGGCAGATCATTCCAATCTTGAAATTGGCCTCAACATGCCCTGGAAATTGAGAGACTGCTTTTTTGTACTCTTCAAGAGCAAGGGCTGTGTCTGCGATCAGGTTATAATAGAGTTCACCAAGGTTGTAGCGGGTATTGAAATCTTCAGGGTTTATTGCCAGTGCAGTCTGGTAAGATGCTCTGGCGAGGTCCGGCTTAGACATATAATAATAAATCATTCCGAGTCTTGAATGGCTCTTTGCATGTAGCGGGTCCAGCTCCAGGGCATGGACCAGCAGTACCCTTGCCTTTAGATAATCGTTTAACTGCATGTGATAGCGGGAGAGCTGGTACCATGCTTCTACGTACAATGAGTCACATTTCAACGCCTTTTCAAGATATTCCAGAATTTTAGGCGATTGCGGATTGATTGATGCCTCAATTTGTGCCATGAAACAGGCTGCTTCGGCCGATCCCGGATAACGGGACAGGCACTCTGTGAGACTGGTTGCGCTCTGTTCCAGATTTCCGGAATAAAAAAGAGAAATGCCTCTGCGCGCGCAGACCTCTGCAGCCAGGCTTTCGGGGGGCTGCTGTTCGATAAGAAAAGTGTACTGCTGGAGTGCCTCCTGGTAGGAGCCAGCTTCCAGATATGCATCAGCCAGTGTTTTGCGGACTTCAAAGTCATACTTTTTCAGTGGCATGATTCGCTGAAGATGTGGAATTGCCTTTTCCGGATTGCCGCTTCGCAGATAACGCTGAGCAGTTAGAAGGTGGGCCTGCAGGTCGATAGGAAGCAGCTCGTACGCTTTCTGCTTTGAGGATGCTTCAGCAGATGCCTTAAACCTGATTTTAAGAGAGTGGTAGCCCCATGAAGCGGCGATTAAAAAAATGCAGGCACTTATAGAGATTATGGACACTTTCTTGATAATCTGAAGTTCGGAAGGTGAGAGTCTGATTTTGAGGTTGGTTTTAAAGCCTGTCATAAGCGGTCTGTTTTTTGCTGACGAATATATGCACTCTGTTTGTACCTGAAGACACTCCTTGTTTATTCTCCAGTATATCATTGAAAGGGGCTCAAATCCATAAAAAAGTATTGACAAGCATTCCGAGGCTCATTAATTTATTAGCACTCAGATAAATGGAGTGCTAACAGTAAGATAGATAACCAGAATTTTTTGAAGGGAGGAGTGAATGAATGTAAAACCTTTGGCAGACAGAGTTATTATTCGTCCTTTGGAATCGGAGCAGAAGACTGCTGGTGGGATAATAATTCCCGATGCAGCAAAAGAGAAGCCGATAAAGGGTGAAATTGTAGCTGTTGGCCCGGGAAAAGTGGCAGAGAGCGGTCAGAAACTGGAAATGAGCCTGAAAAAGGGTGATGTAGTTCTTTACGGAAAGTATTCCGGTACCGAGATCTCGATAGAAGGTGAAGATTATCTCATTATGAAAGAAAGTGATGTTCTTGCAATAGTCTAACAATCAATAATGGAGGATTCAATTTATGGCAGGTAAACAACTGGCATTTGATATAGCCGCGCGTGACAAGCTCCTCAAGGGAATTGACACACTGGCAAATTCGGTGAAGGTTACTCTGGGACCCCGTGGCCGCAACGTTGTGCTCGATAAAAGCTTCGGCTCACCCACGGTTACCAAAGATGGAGTAACGGTAGCAAAAGAGGTTGAGCTTGAGGACAAGTTTGAGAACATGGGTGCCCAGATGGTAAAAGAGGTGGCATCCAAGACATCAGATGTTGCAGGTGACGGGACAACGACTGCAACAGTTCTGGCTCAGGTTATAGCCCGTCTGGGAGTCAAAAATGTCACTGCTGGTGCAGATGCTATGGCTATCAAGCGCGGAATTGACAAATCCGTAAAAGTTATTGTTGAGCAGCTTCAGAAAGATTCAAAACCTATCTCCGGTAAAAAGGAAATTGCCCAGGTGGCTACAATTTCCGCCAATAACGACACTGAAATCGGCAACCTCATTGCTGATGCCATGGAGAAGGTGGGAAAAGACGGTGTAATAACGGTTGAAGAGGCCAAGGGTATTGAGACCAGTCTTGATGTAGTAGAAGGTATGCAGTTTGACCGGGGGTATCTCTCTCCATATTTTGTCACCAATCCCGACACTATGGAGTGCGTTCTTGACAATCCCCAGATTCTTATCTATGACAAAAAGATAAGTGCCATGCGTGATCTGCTTCCGTTGCTGGAAAAAGTTGCTCAGAGCGGCAGGGCACTGTTGATAATTGCTGAAGAAGTTGAAGGAGAGGCGCTTGCGACTCTGGTGGTGAACAAGCTTCGTGGAACACTCAAGATTGCTGCTGTCAAGGCGCCCGGTTTCGGTGACCGCAGAAAGGCAATGCTGGAGGATATCGCGGTACTTACAGGTGGTATTGTCATTTCCGAAGATGCCGGTTTTAAACTGGAGAATACGACAGTTGATTCTCTGGGGACGGCAAAACGGGTTGTTATTGACAAAGAAAACTCGACAATTGTTGAGGGTGCCGGTAAAGGTGCAGATATAAAGGGAAGAATCTCTCAGATCCGCAGGCAGATTGAAGAGACAACGTCCGATTATGATCGTGAGAAACTTCAGGAACGTCTTGCAAAGCTCGCAGGCGGTGTTGCTGTTGTAAATATCGGTGCTGCAACCGAAACAGAAATGAAAGAAAAGAAGGCCCGTGTTGAAGATGCGCTTCATGCAACCCGTGCTGCTGTTGAAGAGGGTATTGTCCCCGGAGGCGGTGTGGCCCTGATCAGAGCGTTAAAAGTACTTGATAATCTGAAACTTGAAGGTGATGAAAAAATCGGACTCGACATCATCAGGCGTGCTGCTGAAGAACCTCTGCGCATGATTGTTTCAAACGCTGGTATGGAGTCATCGGTTGTGTGCAACGAAGTCAAAAATGGCAAGGGCGCATACGGATTCAATGCTTACTCCAATACCTATGAGGACCTCCTGGAGGCCGGGGTTATTGATCCTACAAAAGTAACCCGTACAGCTCTTGAGAATGCTTCGAGTATAGCCGGACTTGTACTGACAACTGAGTGTGCGATCGTCGAGAAACCCAGAGAGGAAAAAGAGATGCCTGGTGCCCATGGTGGTATGGGTGGAATGGGCGGAATGGGTGGTATGGGCGGAATGGATATGATGTAATATCCGTTTTAATACCCCGTACTATCTTTTTAAAGTGTTGATCAGGTGATGCCACGGGGGCTTGTCCCCTGTGGCGTTCCATATTTTCAGGGGTTTTTAAAGAAGCGTATGGAACGTGAAGAGTTGACCGAAAGAGAACATCTGGTACTCGATGCTGTAGTCAGGAATTTTATTCTGAGTGCTGCTCCGACCGGTTCAAGATACCTCTCAAAACAAAAGGGTTTTGACCTTTCTCCTGCTTCGATCAGAAATGTCATGTACGATCTTGAGGAGCGGGGGTTTATAGCTCAGCCTCACACATCGGCGGGCAGAATCCCCACCGATAAGGGTTACCGCTATTATGTCGACAGAATAATGAAGTATACGGAGATTTCAGAGGGAACAAAGGAACTCATCAGAAACACCATGGTTGCTGTTGACAGATCCGATCTCCATCTGCTTCTGGAAGCTGCATCAAAAGCGCTCAGCCGTGCTACAAATCAGCTGGGGGTTATACTTGCCCCACGTATAAGTAAAGGGATCCTCAAACGGCTTTATCTCTTTGAGATTGAGCCGGGCCGTTATGTGCTCAATGTTGCTCTGGAATCCGGTTTTGTAAAGACTGTTGTGGTCGAATTCAGGACCGGGGTTTCACATGAGAGGCTTGAGCTTGCGTGCCGGATTATTTCCGCGAAATTTTCGGGTAAACCTCTTGAGCAGATGACATGTGGTGATGAGGATACTTTCAGTGATGTCTCTGAGTTGGAACTGGGTATTATCCGCCTCCTTGTCCCTTCCATACAGAAGCTGGTGCAGAGTGATGAGGCCGAAAAGGTGTTTGCGGAAGGAAAAACAAATGTTCTTCTTCAACCCGAATTTTTCAACAGGGAACGGGTGGAAGCGGTTATAGAGATTCTTGAAGAAGAAAGTCTTCTTGTTCATCTGTTTGAAACTCCTGAAAGTGAGGGTCGGGTATTAATATCGATTGGAGAAGAAAACCGTCAGGACCAGCTCCAGTCTTTCAGCATAATAAAAACCGGTTACAGGGTTGGAAGCATGGTTGGAAGTCTGGGAGTAATTGGACCAAAGCGGATGTTATATCCACATCTGGTTTCGGCCGTAGAGTACACGGCAAAAGTACTGGGAGAATTGCATTCATAACGGCTCTCCGTTATGTATTTTACTGCAACGTGAGTGTTTGCAAAAAGGGGTTTATCCTATGGCAGATGAAAAAGAAAATAAAGAATCACTTTCTGAAAAAGGTGATGAGATTAAAGATGAGGTAAAAGAGGCACAGAATGTTGGTGCCCAGGAACAGGCAGCTGTTGATGCTGCAGAAGACCTGAAGCAGCAGCTTGATCAGATGAGCGAGCGCTATCTTCGCCTGATGGCTGAATTCGACAATTTTAAAAAGCGTGTGAGCAGGGATTATGAAAGGCTTGTTGAAACGGCTAACGAGAAGGTTTTAGGCGAGATGATTGAGGTCAGGGAAACTTTTGAACGTGCACTCAAAAGCAGTGAGCCATGTGACAATTGTAAGGGGATCATGGATGGAATAAAGCTGATTTATTCTAAATTTGATTCTGTCCTGATAAAAAACGGCCTTGAATCTTTTACAGAGGTAGGAGATGTTTTTGATCCGCAGCTTCATGATGCCATGATGAAAGTGCCAAATGAGAAAATACCTGAAGACAGCATTGCTGAAATTTACCAAAAGGGATACAGACTTAATGGCAGGGTCTTAAAGCATGCAAAGGTTATTGTATCAAGTGGAAGTCCGACTCAGGAAAAAAACTGAAGCTGCCTCTAAACAGAATGGAGTTTTAAGAACTGAAAATTATGGCTACCAAAGCTGATTATTACGAAATACTTGGTGTTCCACGCAATGCCAGTGAGGATGAGATAAAGAAGGCATACCGTAAGCTGGCCGTTAAATATCATCCTGATAAGAACCCGGGGGATAAGTCTGCTGAAGAAAAATTCAGAGAGGCAACTGAAGCTTATGAGGTACTCAAGGACCAGACTAAGCGTTCGCAGTACGATCAGTTCGGGCATGCAGCATTTCAGGCTGGCGGAGCTGGTGGCTATGGAGGGTTCGGAGGCTTTGGCGGCGGCGGGTTTGGCGGGTTTGATATTTCTGATGCACTTCGTGCTTTCATGAATGACTTTGGTGGTGATTCAGTGTTTTCAGACCTTTTTGGAATGGGGGGAGGCAGAGGACGCCGCAGCAGTGCTTCAGGTGGCTTTCGTGGAAGCGACCTTCAGGTAAGACTCCCGTTGACTCTTGAAGAGATTGCAACAGGAGTTAAGAAAACTCTGAAGGTGCGCCGTAAAGACCGCTGTTCAACATGTGGTGGAAGCGGCTCAAAGAGCGGAAAACGCAATACCTGTCCAAAGTGTAACGGCACCGGACGGGTGCGTCATGTGGCCAGCTCTTTTTTCGGGCAGGTGATTCAGGAGAGTGTATGTCCGACCTGTCAAGGGCAGGGATATGTGCTTGCTGATGCATGTCAGGTTTGCGGTGGCACAGGTGTGGAATCTTCTGAGAAAACTGTCTCGGTTGATATTCCTGCAGGAGTTTCGGAAGGAAATTATATCAGTGTGCCGGAGATGGGTGATGCTGGCCGCAACAATGGTCCGGCAGGTGATCTGATAGTTGTCATTCAGGAAAAGTCACATGATGTTTTTAAACGCCACGGGATCGATCTGGTCTCTGATCTTGACATCTCTTTTTCGGAAGCGGCACTGGGTGTTAGCAAAACGGTTCCTACAATTGACGGCAGGGTCAATTTAAAGATACCATCTGGAACTCAATCGGAAAAAATTTTCAGGCTGAAGGGTAAAGGCCTGCCGGCTCTTCACAGTAGAGAGCACGGTGACCAGATGGTACATGTGCATGTAAAGACGCCTGAAAAACTTGGAAAAGATGCCAGATCGCTTTTTGAGAAGCTCGCAGAAATTGGAATCTGAAGTATTATAATTCGATCTGGTTAAGAATTTCTTTGATCGGGGTGCTGTGTTGGAGCACCATTTGCGGTTGAGCACAATTTCGGGATATGTTTTCGGTATGAACTTTAATTTCACTGAGTATCTGCCTGTAATATTCCACCGCGGCATTGCACTGAACTGCCAACTCCGTCAACCTGTCTTCTTCACGAAATGCAAGTGTTGTGTTAAGCTTCCCGTTTTTAAGTCTTGTAGCCCATTTCTCAATTTTGTAAACAGGTACAGCAATTTTTCTTGAAGAAAAGAGGCCGATCCCGAATGCAAAAAGCACGGCCACAAGCTCTGCGGCGATTACCGGGGGCAGAACAATCCCCAGAATGCTCTTTAGCTTAAGATCTTCCGTTATGTTATTGCTCATATAATAAAAGTTACCCTGTTTGGATTTGGAGTTATAGATATGCGTAAACGATCCGGTGGTGGCCAGAACACAAATGAGGAAAACAAAAAAGATCTGGATCGTAATCCTCAACTGAAGAGATTTCTTGATAAAAAAGTTGCCGAATGGTTTACGGAAGTTTTTAACGTTCATCACTGCGTTCCTTTTGTTCAAATTGGGTAACATGTAGAAAGTAATTGTCTACTCAGCAACAACAGCAACATTTTTTAAGGATAAATGATGGAAAAAATCGCAGTGCTTGATTTCGGCGGTCAGTATGCTCATCTGATTGCAAACCGGATTAGAAGACTTGGAGTCTATTCGGAGATTGTGTCAAGTGATATTGCTGCTTCTCAGCTTGCCGGTTACAAAGGAATTATTCTTTCCGGATCGCCTTTCAGTGTGCTTGATAAGCAGAGCCCGGAATTCGATTCAGGGCTGCTGGAGTTAAAACTGCCGGTACTTGGACTCTGCTATGGACATCAGCTCCTTGCCAGAAAGCTCGGCGGGGCTGTATGCAAAGGAGCAAAAAGAGAGTATGGACGGGCCATTATCAGTATTTCCGCTGAATCACCTCTTTTGGACGGACTACAGGGTACGGAGCAGGTTTGGATGAGCCATGGAGATGCAGTGGAAAAGATTCCTGAAGGGTTTATCACTATTGCATCTACACAGGACTGTACCCATGCCGCGGTCGCAGATCACAGCAGGAATTTTTATGGCCTCCAGTTTCATCCGGAGGTGACAGACAGCATCAATGGTATGAAGATTCTGAGTAATTTCATCGATATCTGCGGTTGTAAACGAGACTGGAACAGTGATGCTTTTTTTGAAGAAATCGCCGGATCTATCCGCAGCATTTGCGGTGACCGGAAAGTCTTCCTTCTTGTCTCCGGAGGAGTCGACTCCTCAGTCGCATTTACATTACTTAATAAAGTCCTGGGTAGTTCAAAGGTGCTTGGACTTCACATTGATAACGGATTGATGCGTGAAGGAGAGTCCAGTGCAGTAATTGAATACATGCGCGAAAATGGTTTCGATAATCTGAAGGTAATAGATGCATCAGGGGATTTCCTTAAAGCACTGGAAGGGGTAACTGATCCCGAGAAGAAACGCACCATTATTGGAAATATGTTCCTTACTGCCAAGGAAAAAGCGTTTGAAGAATTCGGGCTTAATGCTGATGAGTGGATTCTGGCACAGGGAACCATCTACCCTGACACAATAGAAAGTGCCGGGACTCAGCACGCCGACCTTATTAAAACCCACCACAACCGTGTCGATCTCATTCTTGAGCTCATCAGGCTGGAACGGGTAATAGAGCCGCTTTCTCAGCTCTATAAAGATGAAGTGAGAGAATTGGGTGAGAAACTCGGGCTCCCCGGAAAACTTGTCTGGAGACATCCGTTCCCGGGTCCAGGGCTTGGAGTGAGGGTGCTTTGTTCTGATGGTAAAGAAGAGCTGATACCTGCTGAGGTTTCTTCTTGTCTTCAGAAACTTGTAGAGAGTAAAAACTACAGTGCCTCGGTACTTCCGGTCAGGTGTGTGGGAGTTCAGGGTGATGAAAGAACATATGCTCATCCCGCACTTATTACAGGTAAATGCGACTGGAAAATTCTTGAGGACATTTCTACAGACATCACAAATTCAATAAGATCTGTAAATCGGGTCGTATACGGGCTCAAGACAGGCAAATCTCTCCGATACAGGCTTATCTCTGCCTTTATCACCCGCGGGCGGCTCGAGAAACTCCGCGCCGCAGATCATATCATAACTGAGCAGCTCCATAAGTCTGAAGAATACGGTCTGGTATGGCAGATGCCGGTTGTGCTGCTACCACTTGTAAATGAAGCCGGTGATGAATGTATCGTACTTAGGCCGATAGTATCACAGGAGGCCATGACTGCCAGGTTTACGCCTCTGCGAAAGGATACACTGGATGCTATTGTGGAAAGGATCTCATCTATAAAGGGAATCGGCGATATATTCTATGATATTACACATAAGCCGCCGGCAACTATTGAATGGGAGTAGCTTCTGGAAAATCTTCTTCAAAACAAAAGGCCCTGAAAAACAGGGCCTTTTTCATTTCACGCAGGCAGGCCCGATCAGAATTCTGTTCCCAGTGAGAAATAGTTGACCGGGGTGCCGATATCCTTTCTAAAGTCTGTCGGCCATCCTCTGTCAAAACGCAGTACGAAAATTCCAAGATCGGCCCGGAGTCCAAAACCGAATCCCCCGTAAATCTTATCCGGAAAAGGAAGTCCCTTGATCTGATCCTCTGTATCCCAGGCATTTCCAATGTCAGTAAATACTGCTCCGTTTATATAGCGGATCTGCATCGGCAAAGGCCAGACCAGTGAAATCTCTCTTATAAAGGGGAACCGGAATTCTGAGTTGAGAACCGCTATCTTTGTTCCGGAAATATCTATGTAGTTCCATCCCCGGAACGGTGTCACAAAATTGGAATAAAACGCACCCGGCAGATTCTTTTCGTATCCATCGATGTTTATCCTGTAAAGAAGCCAGTTCTCGTTCCCTCCAAGCATATACCGTTTTGCCGAAGACTCTCCGCCCATACCCAGGCTTGCTCCTAAAAAGAGACGGTTTGCCCAGACAAACCTTTTTGCCAGATGCAGATACATCCGTATATCGGCATCTGCGGAAATAAACGGATCATCTACAAATTTCAGCGGAGGAGAAACCACCAGTGACCCCGCAGCTCTCACTCCTGTAAGGGGTCCGGTGATACCCCAGAGAATGTTGTCATATACATATGAAAGTGTTGGCAGTAAAGCACTCGTATTGATTGTCGGACCCGAAAATCCCACAGGCCTGCGTTTTATGTGACGGGCAAAGATCTCAAGATCAAGTCTCGATGAAATTGAAAAGGGGTACTGCGCCATTATAAAACCACCGGCTTCAGTATCGTGGTAAAGTCGATCCCCGAAAATGCTTGCACTGCTGTAGTCTTTACTGTAGTAGGCTCCGGCACCGATATCAAGCCTCTTTTGCAGGAAGAAATAAGACGCAAATAGATGAAGGTAATCCTGAAAGCTCCCCTGGATATCTCCGGCCACTGTTATCCGGTGATCCCCCATCATGTCGCTGAAAGCCATAAGCCATTGACCGGCCGGACTGTAATAGGTGCTGATCCCCAGACCGAAGGTAACTAAATCAGGTGTAAACTTGAGCCGGTAAGGGGAAGACGGGCTGGCCGAAACTGCCGTGTGACTGCTGTCGGAAATAATTTTTGTTTCTTCTGCAGCCTTCTCTTCCGCTGAAGAAACCTCCTTGCTGATCGATACCGTATCAATCTGTGAAGAGTCTTTCCGGGCCGATGAACTGTCGGGGCCCATGCCTTCGGGTCCGGAAATATGAACTGAAGAATCCGATGAACCTGATGAATCTACAGAGTATACAGAATCTGAAATGTCAACAGATGCTTTTAATTCAGATGTACTGGTATCGGAAGTATCTGCAATGATTAACTGTGCTGAGTCAGGCGATGCCTTTTCGGTTTCTGTTTTTAAGCTGTCTGTAAGAGTGTCTTGTGGAGCCTGTTCAGATATGCCGTTTTTTGAACTGTCTGCTTTCAATTTGACTTCTGTAAATAAAGGCCTTGAGTGAACAGTTGATTCCATGAATTGCGTTAATAAAAGCGTATCCTTCCGGAGTTTGCTCAGAGGTTTTTCTATCGACCAGATATCCCACCCCTGTTGCTGGAATAATGAGAAAACCACAGAGCCGCCGTCCCTTGACCAGTCAGGATTAGAGCATCCACCGACATAATCTGTAAGTGGCCTGGCCTTATCTATCGAGTCCAGAGAGGCTATGTATATGTTGTCAATTCCATTACGGTCGCTAATAAACATCACACTCTTACCGTCCGGTGAGAGACATGGCTGTTTTTCATTCCAGCGGGTATCAGTAAGTTTCTTTTGCTGCCCTGAAGAGATATCTATAGAGGCCAGGTCGCTGGAGGTTGCTTTGTAGGCGGTGTTTGTGACGTTTGCTGACCCGGAGGTGTCCTGAATTGAAAATATGATTGTTTTTCCGTCAGGAGAAAAATGAGGATCCGATTCGTACTGAATGTTATCGGTTAACCTTGAGATAGAGCCGTCTTCGATGGTGCAGAGGTATAGATCGCTCTTTCCTGTCTGGTCAATCCCTGAAAAAACGATCATCTTTCCGCAATGGGACCAGTCGGGATTTGAAAGGCTGGTTGCAGAAGCACTGATTTTCTTGATAAGTCGTTTTTTATCTACTTCAATAATTCTTATTTCATCCCTGCCGTTGCTCTTTGTTACAAAGGCCAGTTCTGAACTACTCGGCGACCAGCAGATTCCGCTTCGGAATGGATGAAATGATTCGAAATAGCCTCCATAACCGTTCTGGCTTATTGTCTGGAGTATTTTTCCTTTTGGATCGGTGATCAGTATACTGGTGTAATCTTTTCTGTCGCTGAAGAATGCTATTTTTTTGCCATCAGGGGAGATCCTTGGCTGCAGGTTATAATTATCTCTGGTCTTAAGATGAGATGTAATGGCCAGGGCGTTGACTGTGGGTGAAATCCGTTTCCCGATTTCCGGCCAATAGATACGTTTAAGCTCCTGAATCCATTCTTTCCCAAGTTCCTCGACAGGTTTCCCGTAAATTTTTTTAATTGTATTTTCAACTGATCTGGTTTTGCGGAATTCACGTAGAAACCTGTCAAAAGCGTTTTGGCCACGGCTTGAATTCAGAAAAAACAGGAATGATTGTCCGCCCTTATATGCAAGGTATCCGCCAAGTCCCGGTCCAGGCATCGGAACTGTAGAGTTGATCGTTTGATCCATCATGAACATATCTGCTTCAGTATCCCATCCGGATGAAAGGTACTCTGCGCTTCCCTCCATAAACCAGAAAGGGATCTGTGCGCTGTTGAAAAGAAGATTGCTTCCAGCCTGCTCATAAAGGATACCCAGAACAAATGCGTGCACAAGTTCATGGTGCAGAACATGTCTGAGCTCGGTATAGGAGCCATTAAACGGGATGGCTATTCTGGTTTTGAAGAGCTCGGTAAAACCGCCGACCTCCTCTGGAATGATCTCTGTTATTATGTTTGTTTGAGAAAAGAAGTTCGGCGTTCCATAGATAATAAGTGGCAGGCGATCCTTGCGGATGAAATTGAACTGGTTTTGAAGGCTGCTGCAGGCATTTTCAATCCATACAGTGGAAATACGGGGTAAAACTTCATCTTTTTGATGGTTATAGATATAGAAATGAGGGGTGGTTATATAGTTCCATTGCAGTTGTTCATACTGCACTTTGTTTTTGCCAAATCCCCAGGCCTGAGATCCACATAACAGGATGAAGATGATAAAAAATGTCTTTACTGGGAGAAACAAAGGTGTTAACATATTACTTTTCCGATTTTTTGGTATATATTATGTGGGGTCAGGTATTATTACCTGAAATATTTATGCCTGAAGTATTAAGATACTACATGGAAAAAATCAGGAAAAAGAGAATAGAGCTGTTTTTGATCTGGACATTGTCAAAAACTTCTTGCATTTATGAGAGCCTTAAATTTTTTTAGAATAGATTTGGAGATGACCCAGAAGTGCATCTCAGGGGGGAGAGGCTTGACACCATCTTTGGGCAGAGATATTTTCTTCCTACCCTCTTCTGTACTGCATTGGGGGTTCCTCTATCTACGTTTCATTTAAGCCCTTAAAAATCGGGTCCTATGAAGAAAAAATCAATAATTACAGTTCTGATTCTTCTGGTAAACACTTTTAGTGTTTCCTATGCCGGCAGGAAAATCGTTGTTCCACATGACTTTCCTACAATTCATGCTGCACTGGGTGAAGCTGACGAAGGGGATACAGTCTACGTCAGCAAGGGCGTTTACTATGAAAATGTTGCCATGGCTGACAATGTCGTGCTTATGGGACAGGACATGTTGCGTACTGTTATAGACGGCAGACGAATCGGTCCGTGTGTAACCGGTGCTGATGGCGCTACGATCACCAACTTTACAATCCGTAATGGAACAACAGGTGTGCTTTGTAAAAATACCCGCCCGATTATTAAACGTAATTTTATCGTCGACAATAAAGGCGCCGGTATTCACGCTCTTATCTCTCTTCCCGAAATCAATAACAATGTGATTTACAGAAACGAGTGGACCGGTATCTTCCTTGAATCTTCCAGAGGTACCAGAACCTCAATCGATCACAATGTCATTCTCGAGAACGCTTACTGCGGAATTTTCTGTGCCCACCGCACAGAGGTTCTTGTCAGGAATAATATTCTAACCGCTAATAAGCAGTATGGAATTTTTATAGCTCCGGAAGCCAGAAAAACAAGAATTATCAATAATAACCTCTTCAATAACCGTCTTCCTTTTAACGGTACTGCTGTGGTGCACCAGAGCAACATCTCCAAAGAACCGATTTTTATCTCCCCTGCTCATCCCGAGTACAATTACTTTGTCAAGTCTGTATCCCCCTGTAAAGGAACCGGCGAAAACGGGACTGATATCGGTCTGATTACCGAACAGATGATTGAAACGATGGATACCGATAAAGATGGTGACGGTATACCCGATGATGTTGATCAGTGTCCGGAGGTACCTGAAGATATGGACGGATTCGAGGATGTTGACGGGTGTCCTGATTTCGATAATGACAAAGATGGAATTTATGATGCTCAGGATCAATGCCCCAACGAACCCGAGGATCGTGACGGATTCCAGGATAATGACGGTTGCCCTGACAATGATAACGATAAAGACGGTATTTTAGACAAGAATGATGCCTGTCCGAACAATCCTGAGACAGTAAACGGTTATAAAGATGATGATGGCTGTCCGGATGAGAAGCCTCAGGAAATCAAGCAGTCCCTTATTCTCCGTGGTGTCAATTTCAAAACTGCCAGCGCGGAACTGCTTGAAGAGTCCTACTATGTTCTTGAGCAGGTATTCAACAGTCTTGAAGCTTATCCAAATATCAGAATAGAGATCAGCGGTCATACCGATGATCAGGGATCAAATGATTATAACCTGGCTCTCTCCTACGACAGGGCTAAATCGGTTGTGGAGTATCTTGTTATGAGAGGGGTCGCGGCTGATAGGATGGTTGCCAGAGGATATGGTGAGGATAAGCCTATTGCTCCTAATACATCAGCAGAGGGTCGGGCTAAAAACAGGCGGGTAGAAGTTGTTCCGCTTAACTAACAACTTTCGGGAGGCTGGTAAACTGTGAAGTATCAATCCATTTGTGCAACAAGTATAGTCAAGCTATGCCTGGTGCTGCTTCTTTCTGGTACAGGGTATATTGCCAGGGCAGATGCTTCCGGGGGTTATGATGCTCCCTATTTTCAGGCTGACTTTACCGAAAACCTTTCGGAGTGGACCGCTGCACTGGTTAACCCGGCACTGCTTTATCGTGTCAATCAGATGCATTTCGATCTGTTCAACTTTTACCGCTGGTCTCTGGGAAATGAGTCCATGGGTTACGGGCATATAGGGGCGCTTTTCCCTATACGCAAAAACCATACTCTCGGTCTTACACTCCTTACTTCCAGAAGCACGGTGCAGAGAACAGAAATGGATGACATGGGAAATAAGTCAAATCTCGGTCTGGCTGGTTTTCAGGATCTATGGGTGATTGGTAATTACGGTGTAAGAGTTCTTCCCTGGCTGATGCTTGGTACGAATGTAAAGTTAAGAGTTCAGAATCAGTTCGGAAACTGGGCTGTATCTCATGTGCCGGGTCTTGATCTGGGTATCTATTTGAATCCTCTTGATCATTACAGATTCGGGGATCTGGGTTTGAGTCTGTGCGTTCAGGACCTGCTTCCTACACAGGTAAAGTGGGAGTATGCGGAGAATCCCGAAGTTACAATCAACAGGTTCCGTGCTGGTATCAGGTATGCTGCTCTAAATGACAACCTGGTCGGTGATGTCGAGTTTCTTGTAGATAATATGCTCGGAAAACTCTGGGAGAGTATTAACTGGAAAAGTTATGTGGATATGTTTAAAGGGGAGGGCACGGATTCTGCTTCCGGCCTGACTGGAAAAATACCGATTGCCTACCGTATGGGTGCGCATCTGAAGTACATGTTTATTCCGCAGTTATGGATAAAGATGGGATGGACCAATAATAATATCCCATATTTAGGTTTTAATTATAATCTGCTCTATCCTCTGCCTGAAATGATAAATTATCTAAACGTAGATGCCAATTTTGGTTACAGTTTTATAGAGTTGCTGAATGAAGATGGCGATAAAAGAGACGAGAGAGGGTTCACGGTTGCCTGTAAAGTGTCAACAGATTTCGGTCCGACCCGCGAGCAGCGTGAATCAAAACGCCTGTATGACAAGCTCATTCTGGCACCTATGGACGCCTATAATGAAGCTATGCGGCTTTACCTTGCAGGAAAATACTGGGAAGCCGGTTTTGCATTTGGAAAAGTCATATCTCTTTTCCCCAATTTCCATCTTAACGATAAGGCAAAATGGTATCTGGGGAACTCCTACAGGTTTCTTTATATGAACGATATCGCACGGCAAGTATACAAAGAAGCTTTAGAGGAGTATACTACGTCTGAAATGCGTTCTAAATATCTTTACGGATTGCAGAGTCTCGATTACCGGGAAGGTAACCATGAAGAGGCGCTCAAAAACCATGCTTTTGTTATCAATCTTTACGGTGACAGTGATATACGCCCTGATGCCGATTACCTGGCGGGTGAGATTCACTTCCAGAGGAAAAATTACAATGTCGCCGAACAGCTCCTCAGCGGCATAGCCGAGGGTGATCCCAATTATCTTTACGCACAGTA
>CAYLVN010000016.1:0-18127 GCA_964387115.1 uncultured Fibrobacter sp. | reverse complement strand
GAGTTCCCCGGAGGTAACTTAGTTTTTTGATACTGATTCATCTCTGGGGTGTTCTGTTATACCCCAGAGATGCTTTGGGGTATGTGCCAAGACACTGTTTCACCTCTGAGATGATTTGTAGCTTTAACACAGGGGAATCTTGCATCACACGCAGATACCCAGAATTTTAAACAGTTACATTCTTACTATAACAGTCCTTATATACTCAGAAATCTCTTCAGCCGCGCAATCCTCTCTGCATAATCCGTTATTGACCATTTCTGAAAAAATTATTGGATTACCAAATTGTACTCTGCGCTTCCCATTACCACCGATCGTTACTTTAGTGGGTACGACTGCTGCCCCGGTTTCTCTGGCTAAAAGCCCTATCCCGGATTTAAATGGCCTCAGTTTGCATGTCTTATTAATGCTTCCTTCAGGAAAGAGAATAAGATTTTTGCGGTTTCGCAATACTGACAAATAAAGCTTAAGAAGCTCTATAGGATCGCCATCTCTACCTGGTTTAAGAATGTTTTCACTTAGCAGGGTATATGGCAGGATTTTATAGCCATTAGCTTCTTTTTCACTCATAAAATATGTATTCTGTTTCAGTTCTGGTGAGAGCGCGTTTATTATCAAGTATGCATCCAGATAATGGGTATGGTTTGAGGCGAACACAAGGGGCATCTGCTTTGTTTTAAGCAGTTCAACTCCTGTCGTTACACCCAGATCGAATACTCCGCAGGCCAGCTTATAGGCCACTCCAGAAGTAGCACGGCTAAGAATAGATCCATTCGATGGGAATCTGGTTAGAGCAGTATTTTCCGAAAGAATTCGTTCTTTGAGTCCCATTATAGTTTCTACTGATGCTTTCTGCGGATTGTTTCTGCTCTCTTTGACAAGGGAAACAAGGTCACTGACAGTTTCCATTTTGTCGTATACTTCCTCTGAAACACTGATTGCAAAATGTTTCTCAATTTCACTGAGCAGCTCAATTCTTTTTAGAGAGTCCAGCCCGAGATCAATCTCCAGATGAGAACGGGGATTAATAATCTGTGTATCGATCTTTTCAGAAACAGAGTGAATACTCTGCAGAATTCCAGTATACTCGTCAGTTTCCATCAAAGCCATTTCCAACACCGAAAGCTGTTCTTCTGGAACCAGACGGTTACCTGATTTGCGTTTTATTGAATTGTAAATCTTAATCAGTTCCTGCTTTTTCAGTTTTCTGGTGGTAGTTCTGGGCAGAGGGGAATAGACAGTAGCAAAATCGGTTATACGACGATAAACCGGCAGTTCTTTCCCCATGCGCACAAGCTCATTATAAATAATATCAGTGGCCTGTTGTACAGTAAGAGTTTTCCTGATATCAGCAGAAGGAACAATCGTTGCAGCAACTATTTCGGTATCGTTCTGTTTCACACCAAAGATTCCAATTTCCTCAATCAGTGGAGAGATGCCATAATACTCTTCCAGCTCATCAGGGAAAACATTTTTTCCACTATCAAGCACGATCATGTCTTTTTTTCTGCCTGACAGGTAGAGAAAACCATCTTTGTCCAGCTTCCCAAGATCGCCGGTGTGGAACCAGCCGTCCTTGTCAAATACAGAAGCTGTCAATGCATCATTTTTGTAATAACATTTGAATACACAACTCCCTCGCAGGAGAACCTCACCAATTCCCGATTCGTCAGGACTGGAGATCATTACCTCATTTTCTCCCAGAATCGTTCCTACAGATCCCAGCCTTGGATCATCGCCTGGACAGAGTGTGATTGGACCGAAGGTCTCAGTAAGACCGTACCCCTCAACGATATTGAAGCCAAGGAGGCGAAAGCCATTCCAGTACCGTTTACTCAATGAGGCACTGCCGGAGATCACAAGACGTAACTTCCCGCCAAAATTTTTATGCACACCTGAAAAAAGTCCTCGCTGGAAGCCCTGGCCAAGAGTTTTACCCATAACTGCCGAGGTCGTTTTCATACCGGCAAATACAGTGGAGACCATTGGACCTTTCTTCTTGACATTATGCATGATACTCTCATAAAAGAGTGATATCATCTTGGGCACGGCTGGAAGGATTGTAACACCTTTATCTTTCAGAGCCTCAAGGATCAGAGGTCCCTTCACATAAGGCACGAGGACAACATCCATACCGCTTAATATAGCCGCTGCAATGCATGCTGCAAATCCGAATACATGATGCAAGGGAAGGACTGCACACATCGTATCCTGTTGACCAACTTTCATTCTCGGAACTGCATATCTTGAGACCACAGTGTAATTTTTCTGACAGAGAACCACACCTTTTGCTTTGCCGGTTGTACCGGATGTGAATATTATTACCATTGGATCATCAGGACCGAAATCCTCTTTAAATGCATCTCTCTCTTCATTTCCTGCGGTAATGTACTGTTCAAAAGTGGGCTCTTTCTCTTCTGTGCAGGTGCCCAGGATCACAATTTTTTCGATAAAGGCATATTTAGCTTTGAGAGTACGGAACAAATTAAGGAAAACCGGGGAGCAGAAGACAACCTTAGCTTCTGTAATAGAAAGAATTGATTCAATCTCTTTGGGAGGAATATTTGGGTCAACTGGAACCGCACAGGCTCCTGTTAGGATAATACCATGAAACGCTATAACCCATTCCGGTGAGTTTTCACCTATTACAATGGCGTTAGTCCCTTTTTTAAGCCCCTGTTTTTTTAGAACAGAGCAGAGACGATTTAAATCTCTATGAAAGTCCTTATATGTCCAGGTATGATATCTGCCTTCCTTTTTAATGTGCATGCAGGATTTTCCGGCATGGGAGATCAGTGATTGATGTAACAGATCAGTATATACCAGATTATTCATTGCGCCTCTCTCGTTTTCAGCCTATCTGCATCTCTTCATTCCCCTGTAAAGCTTCCTCAAGCTTTGCTTTAATCTCATTCAAATCTTCTCTCGAGGGGTTCTTTTCGATGCTTTCATTAAGGATGTATAGAGCTCTGTTAAGTTCGTTTCCTGAAGGGTCAGATGCCGAAAGAGATTCGATGTATTCAAACGCTTTGGCACTGTTTCCTGTCATGGCAGCACTGAGCAGTGCATACCCGGTAATCCAGAGCTGATCAGGGCTCAGCTCAAGAGCTCTGGCAGCGGCATCGAGACTCTTCTGGTATTCACCAGCTTCATAGCAGCTCACGGCTAAATATCCTGATGCAGTCTGACTGTCGGGCTTTATTTCAATTGCAGTTGTGAATGACTCGATTGCATCTGTGTGTTGTCCCCAAGCCTGGTAAGCAAGGCCAAGGTTCTGCCATGCATCGTGGTTTTCCGGTGAGAGATGAACAGTCCTTCGATACGCCTGAATAGCTTCCCCGTACTGTTCCTTTGCATGAAATGCGATACCCAGATTGTACCAGATTTCAGTCTGATCGGGATTTAGCCTGCTTGCTTCGCGGTAAGCTCTTACAGCATTATCAAGATCGTTGATTGTATGATAAACCAGACCTAAATTATACCAGGCTGCCCCATTGCGCGGCCATTTGCTTACTGTGATATTATATACCTCTATTGCTTTTTGGTAATCTCCAAGGGCATGGAATGCAAGTGCCATATTGTACCATGCATCACTGAAATCTGCTTTCTTCCCGGTGATCTCGCGATAAAGATCTATCGCTTCTGCATACTCACCCTGAGCATGACAGGTGAGTCCAAGATGAAACAGCGTGTCGAGGTTGTGAGGATCTATCTCTGCAGCCCTGGAAAATGTCTGTTTTGCATCTGCAAATTGTTGCAGAAGATACTGGCACTGTCCCATATTCACCAGGGTATCGGTTCTTTCCGGAGCAATACTGACAGCAGTCGTAAATGCTTCAATTGCATTCTGGTATTGTGAAAGCGTTTTAAGTGAAAGCCCGAGGTTGTACCAGATTTCCTGACGGGAAGGTGCGAGATTTGAAGCTTCCCTGAATGCCCTTACCGCATCCTCATGCCTGTTTGTATCGCTGTATGAGAGTCCAAGATGATACCAGATATCAGGATCTGAAGCCCAGAGCTCTGATGCTTTTACAAAAGAGCTTATTGCTCCCTTATGATCTTCGACCTTCGCACATGCGAGTCCGCGTCTGTACCATGCATCGTGGGAATCGGGATTTATTTCAACAGATTTACCGAAACACTCTGCAGCTTCCTTGTACTGTTCCAGGGACATGTGAACACGCCCCTTCTGGAACCAGCTCTCAGAGTTACCGGGTTCGATTTCAATGGCTTTTGAGAAAGACTTGACGGCTTCTGCAAATTTTTCCTGAACCTGAAAAGCAAGCCCTATACTCAGCCATGTAGATTCCTGATGGGGGTCGAGTTCAATTGATTTCTCAAATGCTGAAATGGCTTTTGGGTAGAGACTTTGAGCGTAGAAACTGTTTCCGATATGGTTCCAGATATCCGGATTTTCAGGATCTACTTCGGAAGCCTTCGCATAGGCCTCATCAGCCGCGGAAAAATTACCCAAAGCAGTTTGAGCATGCCCGATTGTCATCAGCGGTTCAGAGTAATCGCTTTTAAGCACAGAAGCCTGCTTTGCAGCCTCGATGGAACTCTCATAATTTTCTGCATGATAGTAGGAGAGGGCAAGGTTGTTCCATGCAGAGCTGTCTGTTTTGTCCAAATTGACAATCTGTTTAAAAGCCGATGCGGCATCCTCGAAGTAGCCGCGGTTATAGAGCTCATAACCCATTGTCATCAGGGCATCGATATAATCGGGCCGTATTTCCACGGCTTTTCTGAAAGCTTCAACCGCTTCTTCGGACTGCCCCTGAGCCGAGCAGCACTGACCCATGCGAAACCAGGCTTCCGCGTTTTCCGGCTGTTCTTTGACCACTTTTTCGTAAGCTGTTATGGCTTTACTAAAATCCTCGATGGAAGCGTATTCTTTAGCGGCTTCAAACCATATCTCAGCTCTGGTAGAACCTTTTTCAATAGCATGATTAAAAGCCTGAATGGCTTCTTTATGTTTATTAATAGCTGCGTATGCCAGACCTAAATTGAACCATGTATCCTGGTTTTCAGGGTTAATATCAGATGCTCTTGACAAGGTGTCTGCCGCCGCATCGAACTGCCTGAGGTTTACTTGAGCCAGACCGAGTTCATTCAGTGGCAGGAACCTGTCACCACGAATAAGAACAGCATTGCTGAAGGCAGATGCTGCATGCTGAAGGTTGCCTTCCTTCAGAAAACAATACCCGAGCATTACATAATCCTCAAAAAAGAAACTCTGCTCTGAAACCGGACTCGCGGAAAGTGCTCTGCCGAGCAACTCCATACATTGGGTATAATTTCCGCTACGAAGCTCCATTTCACCTGATTTCTGGTAAAGAAGTGATTTCTGCAGATCACTGCTCATAACACATCCGGACAGAAAATCTACAATTTCTTTCTCCCAGGGTTGAACCGGCTCAATATTCAGCAAAGATGAACGGTCGGCCAGTAGTCCACCTTTACGGAGCTGGTTAATTACAGATACTGATTCTTCGGGAATGATCGATTCAAATTCTTTTACTTGCCAGAGCAATTGTACAGCCAGAGATGGGCAGAAATACTGAAGTTCCAGGTAAATACCGGGAATGATTTCTATAGCATTCTTTGGATCCCCCCACATCAATCCATCAATGTAGTTCACCAGGGCTGAACAGTAGCGGCTGTCAGCATACCTTTTCCGGGTATCGGGTTCTTTTTCCTGCATATCAGATAGCTGCTGCTGAAAAAAATCAACACTTGCAGTGGAATAATTTTTGAAAAACTCCGATAGAGAAGATTTTTCAGATTTGGTAAATTCATCCTGCAGAAAGCGAAAAAGGCAATACCTTACCTCGGAAATGATACTGTTTCCAGAAATGAATACAAATTGTTCTGAAAGCTCATCCAGATTCTTTCTGACATCAGATGAAGAGATTCCCCAGAGCTGTGCCAGAAACGTCTCATTAAAATGTCGAAGCATTACGAGGCTCAAGACCTGCTCTCTTGTGGTCTGGTCCAGACAGTAAGAGAGGAATCTGGAAGTGATGCCTTCTGCTACTTCTTGAATTGACGGCAGTGAATCAGAGTAAGTTGCTGGAATTATCTCAGGGCCCATTCCGTTTATTCTGTAATTTGCCAGATCACGCACATACAACGGAAATCCAGCAGTACACTGCTCTATACTGTTAACATCTTCTTTTGTGAGGGAAAGCCCCAGTTTTGAACAAACTTCTGATATTTCATTTCTTGTCAGAGTGTCATCAGAGAAATTAAAAGGCAACAGCAGTTCCAGAGGAAAATCATTGCGGTATCCGCGTGCAAATCCGCTGCAGCCGGAAATGATCGAAAAAATGCGGTTCTTCTGACTGTAGATCTTATTAAAGAAAACCTCACGGAACCACAGATCTGCCTCTGTAGAGAGATACTCGTAACTGTCGATTGTAAGTACAATCACATCATTTGCTGAAAGTTCGATAAGCACGTTTATCAGTGCATCAGCTCTCATTTCTTCAGATTTCTGCAGTAATTCGATTTCCTGTGCACTGAGTTTTTCCAGAAGCCATTGTTTGTAGTCAGTTTTTTCTTCTGGATCGAAGGAAGAGGGAGAGAAAACCTCTTTAGGCCACTCATCGCTTGTAATATCCTTTATTCGCGCTTCAAGGCTATTATACTTTTCACTGATACTCTTGCAATTGACAAGATGGGATTCGATCCCGGGAATTTTATCTATAAGAATGGAATAAAGTGAATCAATTATCTCTTTTGGAGAAGATGGAATAGAGCAATTCTCCAGGTACCATTGTTTCCAGTCGACATTAATGATCTTGAGCTCTTTTTTTGACTCCTCAGCCGCTTCCTGAGCATTTTTGATGCATGCATTGATGGCGGAAGTTTTCCCGAGCCCATCCTGGCCAAAAAACAGAAAGATCCGCGGACTGGCAGAGTCCTGTTCCCGTTGCTTTCTGAAGGAAAGAAAAGAGCGGCTGTCCTTGCTCTCTTCGAGAACTTTCATGAACAGGTCTTTGAAAAAACTGATAGGCAGTGTACGCCCGGTAAACGTTTCTTTTCCCATAAATGATCTCCAGAGTGATCAGATTACATAGAACTGGGTTTACGGTTTCCAAAAAAATATAGCTATGACCCGATACAAGTGCAAATTAAATATAGATATACAGGTAACGTAATCGGAAGAGCAGAAGAGATAATAAAGCCAGAGAAGATCATATTTAGACCTCAAGTCCTTTCACCTGAACTTATTTTAGAACTTTCACATTCATATTCCGGAAGTTTTAATGGATAAAAAACAGCTCTTTATAATTGACGGCCACGCGCTGGTGTATCGGGCATACTATGCTTTTATCAGAAATCCACTCATAAACTCCAAAGGGCAGCCCACAAGCGCTGTGTTCGGCTTTGCAAATTACATTCTCAAACTGATTGAGACCTATTCCTGTCCCTACATCGCTGTTGCCATGGACAGCAGTAAGCCGACATTCAGGCATGAAATTTACTCTCAATATAAGGCTAACAGGGTGGCGATGCCCGATGATCTGAAGTCTCAGATGCCTCTTGTAAAAGAGCTTATAGAGGCGTTAAACCTTCCTGTTGTTATACAGGACGGGCTGGAGGCTGATGATCTTATTGCCCTTTTGACCTGTAAGGCAAAAGAAAAGGGCTTTGAAGTGTTTCTGGTTACTAAAGATAAAGACCTGATGCAGCTTATCGGGAATGATGTAAAGATGCTTGCACCTGATGGAACCGGAACTCTGCAGGTTATAGACCAGCAGCAGGTCAGAGAAAAAATGGGCGTGGAACCAGAGAAAATTGTTGACTACCTTGCTCTTGTCGGAGATTCATCCGATAACATCCCCGGTGTACCCGGAGTGGGGCCCAAAACAGCACTTAAAATGCTTGAAACAGGCGGCAGTGTCGATAAAATTCTCGAAGATCCTTCTATTCTCGGAAACCCTAAACTTGAAGAAAAAATCAATCAGTACCGGGACCAGCTCTGCATCAGTAAAACTCTTGCCACACTCAGATGTGACTCAGATGTCACAATCGATATTGAAGATCTCCAAAGGAAGGCTTTTGACCGGGAGAAATGCCTGTCCATTTTCCGGGAACTCGAATTCACCTCACTGATGAAAAATCCGCTCTTTGGCGGTGCCCCGCATCAAAAGATCCAGACAAAAATCGTATCCTCATTAAAGGAAATATCGGATATTCTCGCCAGGATTAATCAGATGGGGATTATGTCAATTGACACCCAGACAACCGGTCTGCTCCCCAGGGCTGCTGAGCTGGTGGGGATCTCGATAGCTGTAGACGAAAAAGAAGCGTTCTATATTCCAGTAGGGCACAAGCAGAGCCAGAATCTTCTGCTGAATGAGGTTCTGAATGCACTCAAGGAGACAATAGAATCGCCTCGAATCCGAAAAGTCGGCCAGAACCTCAAATATGACTACCAGGTTTTTAAAAACTATGGATTGTGCATGCAGGGGATCTCTTTTGACACTATGATAGCCGCTTATCTGCTGGATCCTGGAAAACGGCAGTACGATCTTGATATCCTGGCAATGGAATGGCTTAAGATTGAGATTTCTCCTGTTACGGAATTGATCGGCAAAGAGAATCCCGGGAAAACCTTTGCTGATGTGCCTCTGGAAAAAGCCGCTCTTTATGCCGGAGAGACTGTATGCATTGCAGTATCCCTGATGAACGTACTGGAGCCGCTTTTATCTGAACGCAATTGCAGGGATCTTTTTGACAAAATAGAGCTGCCTCTGATCACCGTCCTAGGAGATCTCGAATGGCATGGGATGCTCATTGACACAGTGTTTCTGCAGAGCCTTTCCACTGAGTATCACCAGAAACTGAACAAACTTACCGATGAAATTTATGCAATTGCCGGCGGACCTCTGAACCTGAATTCACCTAAGCAGATAGGGGAGGTTCTCTTTGGAAAACTGGGGCTTCCAGGTGCAAAAAAAACCAAAAACGGGAGCCATTCCACAAATGTTGATGTTTTGGAGAAACTGGCCCCTGATTACCCTGTAGCAGCAAGAATTCTGGAACACAGAGAGGTTCAGAAGCTTCTTTCCACTTATATCGATGCTCTTCCCGGGCAGATTTTCTCCGAAAGTGGTCGTGTTCACAGCTCCTTTAATCAGACCGTTGCAGCAACAGGACGGCTTTCAAGTACAAATCCCAACCTGCAGAACATCCCGATCCGTACCGATGCCGGAAGGAGAATACGAGAGGCGTTTAAAGCCGCAGAGGGCAATGTACTTCTTTCCGCCGATTATTCTCAGATCGAGCTCAGAATACTGGCTCACTTGTCAAATGATCCTTTTTTAATTCAGGCTTTCCTTCAAGATAAGGACATTCATGCCCAGACCGCATCTGCTATTTACGGTATTTTTCCTGAGATGGTCACTCCAGAGATGCGCAGAGCAGCAAAAACCATCAATTTCGGGTTGATGTATGGAATGGGGCCGATTAATCTTGCACGACAGCTGCAGATATCTTTCAATGAAGCCAAAACATTTATAGAAGCTTACTTCCGGCAGTTCCCTACAGTAAAAGATTACATGGATACTACTATAGGCAAAGCCCGCCAGCACGGTTTTACAGAGACACTGCTTGGCCGCCGACGTTATCTGACCGAAATAAATGCATCAAACCGCAATATCCGTGAAGCAGCGGAACGTACTGCGATAAACACTCCGGTTCAGGGTACTGCTGCAGATATAATCAAACTTGCCATGATCAACATACACAGAGATATAACCAGAGTGTGTTCTGATGCAAGATTGCTCCTGCAGGTCCATGATGAGCTGGTTTTTGAGATTCCTGTACATGAAGCCGACAATTTCAAGAAATGGGTTGCTGATATTATGTGCTCAGCATACAAACTGACCGTTCCTTTGAAAGTGGATGTGGGCATTGGAAGCAACTGGAGTGAGGCACACTGAAAACTGACTGCTTGGATTAATTGGCAGAACGTTTTTTGAGATACTCTTCAAACAGGTAAAATCCCAATCTTGCCTGCAGTGAATTACAAACAGGCTCTGCTTCATATCTGGAGAGAAGCACTACCGAGATATCCTCGTTTTCCTCCGGATTTCCCCCTTTTTTCCCTGTAAAAGAACAGAATTCCTGACTGGGAAGTTCTTTAATACATCCGAAGTAGTAGATTCCCTCATCACTTGCACCTGCGGAACTGTAAAGGAGGTCATCTGTAAGGGGAAAAATTTCAGCTGGCGAGACCTCAAGGCCGGTTTCCTCATACAGTTCTCTTATAATTACTGCCCGGACATCACTCTCTTCGTCCAGCATTCCAGCCGGAAACTCAAGACTCAACTGGCCGTTGCCGATTCGGCGCTGACGGATCATCAGGTATCTCTGTTCCCCGCTATCCTTGTTCTTAAGAAGTACTACCGCAAGACAGGCATGACCACGTATGAAGGCGATATTTGGAAGGCGTGTACCTTCCGGGGATCTTACATCTACATCAAGAAGGGCAAAAAGCAGATCTCCGTTTTTTTTACGGATTTCGTCTATCATCTTTACATTATGAACAGTGCATCCTGCTTTTATCACATCATTAACCCAGTTCCGGATTTTGCGGGCAAATTCATTTTGCGGCATATTTTACCTGAACATGATATTACAGATAAGAACCGAGCCCAGAATCCCGGCAGCATCAGCGCACAGTGCAGCAGGAAGGGCATGACGGGTTTTCCGTATTCCGACAGCACCAAAATAGACTGCAAGCACATAAAATGTAGTCTCTGTAGAGCCCTGAATAACCGAGACCAGATAAGAAGTAAAGCTGTTTGGATCCTGATTGATAATTTCTGACATCACACCAAAAGCACCTGTCCCTGAGAGCGGGCGCAGTATTGCCATCGGCAGGGCTTCCGGAGGCATTCCGATAAGGCTGGTTACGGGATTTACGAGCCAGGTAAACAGATCAAGTGCTCCGCTTGCCCTGAACATACCGATAGCCACGAAAATAGCCACCATAAAGGGAATGATTCTTACTGCCACCTGAAATCCCTCTTTGGCACCATCGGTGACTGCCTCATAGACCTTCACACCTTTGAGGTAACCAAGTAACAGCAGTCCTCCCATTAAAAGAGGCATCAGCCATCCCGTAGCGCTGACTACCAGTTGATAATCGATTGCAGGAATCTGTCCAACTTTGTAAAAATGCCATGGAATAGCAAAAAGAAACACTGGAATCAGGGTAATCGCGAAGAGTTTAGGAAACAGTCCCAGTTTGACAAGCTCTGGAGCGGCCTCCGGAGCGGCTTCGTTCTCTGTCTGCACGACTGAAGCACTCTGTACCGCAATTGATTCTTTACTCCTTGAAGCCATCAATTTTGCAGCGATTATTGCGGTTGTGGTAGAGAGAGTGGTTGCAATAATCGATGGAATAAGTATGTTGGCCGGGTTTGCAGCTCCCGCGGCTGCTCTGACAGCTATAACTCCCAGAGGAAGAATTGTGACACTTGAAGTGTTTATTGCCAGAAACAGGCACATCGAATTAGTTGCGGTACCTTTTTCTGGGTTAAGTTTGTCAAGTTCGTTCATGGCCTTGATTCCCATGGGGGTCGCGGCATTACCCAGCCCGAGCATATTTGCAGCCATATTCATTATCATTGCACTCATCGCAGGATGATCAGCAGGGATATCCGGGAAAAGCCACACCATTACGGGACGAATTGCCCGCGAAATTGCCTTCATCAGACCAGCGGCTTCTGCGACCTTCATGATGCCAAGCCACAGGGCCATGGCTCCAATGAGGCTTATGGCAAGGGTAACAGCACTTTTTGCCGAATCAAATGATGCTTTAGTGATCTCATCCATTCTTCCTGTATATGCTGCGACCACTATACTGGAAAGAATCAGGTAGAGCCAGATGACATTAATTACTGCAGGTTTTTTATCCATATAGAGAGAGAAAAATACTATCCGGTTCGACAGCAGGCATAGCTTTAAGAGAATGAATTCATTATTTATTCCGGCTTGGCAGAGTAATTGCATTTTACATATAAAAGAGGTGCCACATGTTACTGTTATTCCGTTACTGTGCAGTAATCATTCTTCTAATCTCCCTCTCTTCTTCAAGCCAGATAGTGCAGGAGAAGATGGGGGTAATTCTTGGAGTAAGAGCAGGATTAAGTGTCTCAAGTTTCTGGGGTGATGGAGTTACAACATTTGAAAAAGACCTCTCTGAATCGGTCGCAAATTACAAATCCGGTTTACTCACTTTTTTTACCAGTGGCTTTTTTGTTCAATACGAAATCGTTCAAGATTTTTTTGCGATTCAACCCGAGATTCTCTACCTTAGATCAGGGAAATCCTGGAAAGTCTCTCCAGATGATGGAGGCAGCAGCTCTTTTAACGTTTATTCAGATTATCTCCAGGTTCCATTTCTCGCCAAGATCCTTATCCCTTCCCGTTCTGTAATTGTAAATGCCTACCTCGGGCCATCATTACTGATTAAACTATCTTCCCGTGCTGAGAACATCTCCAACATTCCTGAAACTGTAAATATCGGTTTTCTGGGCTCTGTAAATGCCGATGATGAGCTGTCCTCGATCGTTAATCCAATAGATGTCGGGCTGACGACCGGTTTTGCACTGGATATATTGGCCGGTTCCGGACGTTTCCTGGTTGATCTGCGATATACATTCGGAACTATCCAGGTTTTCAAACCAAAGGGTGGAAGTGATTTCCGTAACAGTGTCTTTTCTCTTTTTGCCGGATATGCCTGGAGCTATTAAGTTGAAAACCGGAAGTCTCAAGCAAGCATATTCATTTCATGTCCCGCACAGTTTTTTTCTGCTTTACACCCACCCTTGAACAGTAATCATACACTGGACATTCACTGCACCTGGGGTTTACAGGAAAACAGGTATGCTGGCCAAAGGAAACGAAATAAGAATTGAAGGTTACCCAGTACTTCTGAGGAAATGACCTTCGGAGTTCCATCTCTGTTTCCAGCGGTGTACGGGTTTTCAGATATCCCAGACGGTTAAAAATCCGGTGTACATGAACATCAACGCACACTGCTGGTTTACCAAATGCTACTGCTACAACCAGATTGGCGGTCTTCCGTCCTACACCGGGAAGTTTCACCAGTTCCTCTACTGTATCGGGAATTTTACCATTGAAGAGGTTGTCAAGGATGTCGGGGAGTTTCTTCAGGTTTGCTGCTTTTTCATGGTAAAAACCGACCGGGTAAATCAGCTTTTCCAGTTCTGTCAGATCAATTTTCCGGAGGTCCTCAGGAGTATTTATTTTTCCAAAAAGCCTCTCAGCTGCCGCTACCGTGGTCTCATCTCTGGTTCTCGCACTTAAAATCGTTGTAACCAGTACCTTAAAAGGATCTTTAGTCTGAAACTCAATAAGATCTACAACAGGCATGCGGTGTTTTGAAAATTCCCTGCTGAGTACAGTGTAGACTTTCGCAATATCCGGACTTCGCAGTTTCATTTGTCCTGAGCTTTTTTACCGGTTTTCCTGAGAAGAGAAAATGATATTTCAAGCCGGTTTGACGTACTGGATAGCGCCCTGTCATTTTTGAAATCCGGATCGATGTCCCGGAAACGAACCCGTTCACCGGATGAAATGAAACGGTTGTACCAGTTAAAATTGTAAGTAACTCCGACTTCAACAGCTCCGAATTTTTTTAAGCTCCGGATAGTATTTAAGCCTGTCCTGAAGGAGAATGCCAGACCGTAAGATGTATAATTATCAAAAGTTGACTTGATACTCTTCTCAATTGATTTTATTTGAGGATTATCAGAAAACCTGTCGGTTTTGTTTATAGATCTAAGCGAAACCAGAGGCGAAATACCTATGCCGATAATAAAATCACTTCTGTCGACTCCCTCGATAGAAAAGTATCTTTCTGGGAACCTTATTCCGTAAAGAGCCTCGAGTGTAAGATAATATATTGAGATGCTCTGCTTTACATCTACTCTGTTGTCAAGAGAATCCTGAAGGGAATAAACAGACGCTTTGAATTTTTTATTTATCATTGAAAATGAAAGCGCTGTTGAGAAAAGGTCCTTTTCTCTGACTTTAGTCAAAGATATTTTGATCGGAAAAGTCATGGTATAATGATCGGTTTTGTTCCTTACAGCGAATCTTAATGATGCAGTATCGCTGATTTGCAGTGAGTCTGGCAGAGATGTATCAGGTTCAATATGGAAAGAATTTGCATTTAATCCAAAATCCCCAAGGGAATCGGGAAGCGATTTTGTCCAGAGCTCAATCAGCGAAAAGCTTCCCAGTGTCCATCCAGCCCCGATACCGAAAAAAAGTCCAGTGTGATTTACAGGTCCCTGATTTTCCTTGGATATGAGTGATTTTTTTCCTGGAATAGAGAGTGCAGAGTCATTTTTTACCTGACCCGGCAAAACTGAAATGCTGTCCGGTGCTTTGGTCAGTGATTCACCTGTACTGTCAGGAATAGCACTCGCAGAGTCTTGAAGTACGACTGAATCGGAATCCGTGGCTGCAGATTGCAGAGAGATGGATGTGTCGGCAATTAGAGAATCTCCTGATGCAGGAACAGAAGCAAGCACTGCCAGAGATATGATTAACTGATAAACTAAAGGCATATAATTCCTGATTCTTCTTTTACGATCCTTATTTCTTGTTTACTTCCGGTTTATTTGCCGTAGCTTCGATCAGGATCAATGTATAATCATCTTCGTAGGTAAATTTTGACAGTTGTTGCTGTATTGACTGGAGAACCTTATTAAAAGGAAGGTGGTTGCATCCAACCAATATTTTAACAAAACGATCATAACCGAGCATCTCATCTTTGCTTTCAGGATCCACAACTTCAAAAATACCATCTGTGAATAGAAAAAACCTGTCTCCTTTTTCATATTCAGTGGACAATTCTTCATAGATTGAGCCTGGGAGCAGCCCCAGAAATGTTCCGGATGATTTGAGCTGCACAACCGTTCCGTTGCGTTTTACCAGAACAGGTATCGGATGTCCGGCTCTTGAAAAGGTAAACCTATGAGATTTTATGTCGAAAATTCCCCAGAAACAGGTCAGATAATGTCCTGTATGGATATTATCGATCATATCCTGATTGAGTTTTGAGAGAAGCTCATTGACCGGCATTTCAACTTTGCTGTTGTTGTAAAGAGACATCTTGGAGATTGTCCCAACAAAAGCTGCCGACAAGCCATGTCCGGAAGCATCACCGATAAAGATGCCCAGGTGTTCGGGTGAGAACTTTATGAAATCATAAATGTCGCCCCCGACCTCGGTGACAGGGTTGTATACAACCGAAATCTTCAGGCCGTCAACATCCGGAGCGTGTTTTGGAAGGATGCCCTGCTGTATAAGACGGGCCAGCCGAAGTTCATCACGTATATTTGCCTGAGCAGCCTTGAGGTGCTTCATGGTATTATCCAAAGATTGATTCTTTTTCTCAAGGTCAAGTTTGAGCTGCTCAAGAAGAGAAATATCCCGTATGTGTTCTATGATACATCGGGTCTTCTTATCCATGGTAAGATCAAACGTTGTAAATGAGATCGATACCGCGCCTGTTCCGCAGGGGTGTCTTGAGAGTTCAATAACTGCAGGTTGTCCGGAAGAGAATGACTGTTTCATCAGACAATCTTCACAAGGCGTTGTACGGTTGCGTAGAAGAGTGTAGCACTTTTTATTGATAGTGTCTTTAAAGTTGCTGGAGATCATGGATATGTATGCCTTATTGGCACGTTTGACCGTATAATCTTCAGAAATTACAGCCAGTGGATCGCTTACTCCGTCAAGCATATCCTCAAGGCCGATTTTGCTCTGGTATATAAGGTGAAGGGGGTATTTTCTGTAAAGGGCAACCAGAGATCCTGCAACTGCAAGTCCGCCTGCGGCGAAAAGGATCAGCTGCAGAGTCTCCATCAGTCTGTTTTCCCTGATTTTTTCTGCGCGGATGATTGCCGCAGATAGTTTGGAAGAATTTCAGATCCATCTTTCCACACTGAAGGCTCATTAAGCAATGAAGCTCCTAAAGACGCGCAGTAAAATCCTCGCTGAATGGGGAATTTTTCAACGGGAAACCACCTCGGATTTTCTTCAAGAAAGCTGAAGACTGTACTGCGGGAATAACCCATTGTGTCTGTGATCACTGTATCATCACTGCTCACCTGATTTCTAAACTCTTCAATGCTGCTTGCTCGATCATCACCGGAACGCTCTATTTTACCCTCTGAAACATTGAAGGGAGCCCAGTACACTTCATTGTTTCTGGCGTCCAGTGCTGCCAGAACACGCCCGTTGTACCTTCTGCCTGCATGCGCAAGAACCATAAGCGATGAAACGGGGCAGATCAGAGCATCTCTGCCTATGCAGAATCCTTTCGCAAAAGCTATCCCTATTCTCAGGCCGGTAAATGATCCCGGTCCGGTACTGACCGCTACATTCGAAATATCAAAGGGCTTTACAGCGTTCGCTTCCAGAATCATTCTGACAATCTGGGAAATATGCTCTGCATGTGAATTCCGGACAAAACGGGAATATGAGCAGACTGCTGTTTCATCTTTAAAAAGAGCTACTCCCAGATCAATAGATGATGTATCGATTCCCAGAACCCAGCTCATGCTGTTATGGTGCTCCGTCGTGCCAATGCAGAATCGATCAGTTCGTCAAGCAACTCGGCATAAGTCCCGCCTGAAGCATAAAACGCCTTGGGTAGAAGGGAATTCCTGGTCATTCCTGGAAGAGTATTTGTTTCAAGTACGTACATGATGCCGTCTTTAAGAATCATGTCAGTACGCGAAATCCCCTTGCAGCCAAGAGCTTTGTGAGCAGCAAGCGAATTGCGTTTTATAGACTCAATAATCTCCTCAGAACGGGGTGCCGGAACAATCTCTTCAGAAGCTCCATCGGTGTATTTTGCAGTATAATCGAAAAATTGCGATTTGGGACGAATTTCAATTGGCGGGAGTGCTTCAATAGAACCATCAGAACGCTCTATAACCGCACAGGAAAATTCAATCCCGTCTATGGCAGTTTCCACCAGCAATTCATCTGATTGCTCTGAGAGTTCGGAAATGAGGCTCTGAAGTTCTTCGTGATTTCCTGCTCTACCCATAAGGCGGCTTGATCCAGATTGCGGGCACTTGATGAAACAGGGAAATCCGTGCTTTTCAGCTATCGAATTTGCTGTTATACCGGGATAATCTTTGCCGTAGATGGAATAGGGGGGAACAGAAATGCCTTTTTGCTCATATATCAGCTTTGAAGCGATCTTATTCATTGCCAGCGCACTGGCAAAAACACCTGATCCGGTATATGGAATTCCCAGGGTGTCAAGATATCCCTGAAACACCCCGTCTTCACCGAAACTTCCATGAAGTGCCAGAAAGGCCACACTGCAGCCCTCCCAGACTTTATGCGCTGCATCGGCAGTATAAGGTCCCTGAAAACGTCCCGATGCTCCCGGGCGAATAAGATCCTTCAACTCGGGTAATCTGGCATTGATATCATGAAAATAAAACTGTTTGTCCTGTGTGATCACAACAGCTCTCAGGCGATGCTTGCTTTTGTCGATATTTTCAAGCACTTCCAAACCTGAGTTTAAAGAGACTTCATGTTCAGCTGATGGACCGCCCATCACAACGTTGATAACCCCTGTCATTTTCTTGCTTCTTTCAGTTTTTTTGTTATTACTTCTACTACAGAATTTACAGATACACGGTACTGTTCGCGGCTGTCCCTTTCCCGGATTGTAACCGTGTCATCTTCCATCGACTGGCTGTCAACAGTGATGCAGTAGGGGGTACCAACCTCATCCTGCCTTGCATACCGACGGCCGATTGATGATGTGTGATCATAAAAGGATTTGATGGAATTGTCAAGGAGATCCCGGTAAATTTTATCGGCTTTCTCCGGCATTCCATCACGTTTAACCAGTGGCAGCACAGCAACTTTTATGGGTGCCAGAGAGGGATGAAGATGAAGTACGGTACGAGCGTCTTTGCCTTCGCCCTCAACTTCGTAGGAATCAACAAGGAAAGCAAGTGTGGCTCTGTCAGCGCCGGCTGCAGGCTCGATTACATACGGGAAATAGTGCTGCTTTGATTCTTCATCAAAATAAGCCAGACTT
>CAYLVN010000015.1:0-18196 GCA_964387115.1 uncultured Fibrobacter sp. | reverse complement strand
GTTTATATCTCTGCCATTATTCAAAATAAAGATTTTAAAACGCAGAGGACGCAAAAGGCGCAGAGGGGTAAACGCTTCGCGTTTATAATCCCCATTCCCATCCTGTAAACGCAAAGCGTTTATACTTTGCGTCCTGTTTTTATTTTTTTCTCTGCGAACTTTGCGCACTCTGCGTTTAAATTCCGATCCTGTTTCTGGTTTTTATTCTGTTAAACCGTTTGCTATCCGCTCAACTCCATAAACCGGTTGTTGCCTAAAAAATATTATTCCTCTTTGATGAAGTTCATGGCATAAAGCTTCTTCGTAAACTGATTCTAATAAACCGGGACCTAAAATCCTATGACTTCTATTGCTGCTCCTATCAGCTCTATATAGATTTTTGGTTGTTGATTTTTCTTGATATTTCATTCTCATCCATAAAATTTGTTTTCCATTTTATTTTTAATCCACTCCGCGCTCACGATGAGCGCTCCCAACCAGTGGGATAATGGACACAAACTTTTTCCGTTATGATCGGCATTTTTTATCACCTTCCCACCCCTGCCAGTCGCTGGAGAATCGCTCACTCTTTCGTACACAATCCCGCAATTGATCGTATTCGATAAAAACTTAACAGATACTCTACTTTCTGCTTAAAAGAAAAGTGAAAAGAGCCGGATAACTACTTCAAGATAGATCCTTGAAACAGCAAACATGTATCAAGAGATGCTTCAGAATGTTCTGATCATCAGAAATTGAATTTTCTGCGACCAGATTGTACTATATTGTATCATCTATTAGCGAAATTTCCGCTTTTTCAGGCAGATTAAATACCAAATCAGAGGAGTTTATATGCCCAGATCTGTAACATCGATTATTCTTGCAGGCGGTCAGGGTCGCAGATTACATCCGCTAACCGAACCCCGCTCAAAACCAGCTGTGCCGATTGGTGGAAAATTCCGGCTTATTGACATTCCAATCAGCAACTGCCTTCATGCCGGTATACGTACAATATGGGTTCTTACCCAGTTTGCATCGGAATCTCTCCACAGGCATATTTTTCAGACCTATCGTATGGATACTTTCTCCGGCGGTTTTGTCTCTGTGCTTGCGGCATCACAGACTATAGACAGCAAAGGCTGGTATCAGGGAACAGCCGATGCAGTTCGAAAAAACATCACAAATTTCAAGTTGGCCGGCGAGAATATACTGCTGCTTTCCGGGGATCATCTTTACAGGATGGATTTTAATCGTTTTATAGATTTTCACAATGCAAACAACGCTGATATAACTCTGAGTGTGGTTCCCGTTGAGCGTTCCAAAGTACGGGAACTTGGCATTATGAAACTTGATTCGGAGTTCAGGGTCACAGACTTTGTTGAAAAACCCCTGGATGACGCTGTCGTGGATGAATTTACTATTCCTGATGTGTTAAGGTCAAAGCCGGAGTTTTCCGGCGCCGGTGCTGATAAGACTCATGTGGGGTCGATGGGGATTTATCTTTTCAAAAAGAAAGTGCTGTTTGATATCCTTAACAAGTACGACTATGATGATTTCGGCAAACAGATAATTCCGGCAGCGATTTCCAATTGCCGTGTTTTTGCATATCCTTTTACAGGATACTGGGAGGATATTGGAACAACAAAAGCTTTTTTTGATTCCCACATCGATATGACAAAACCTGTTCCGCCGTTTAATTTTTACGACCAGGAAAAACCCATATTTACACACGCGCGATACCTCCCTGCCGCCAAGATTGACGGTTCCATAATCAACTCATCGATTATCTGTGAAGGATCGATGATTAACGATGCAAAGATTGCAGACAGTGTTATCGGATTAAGATCTGTAATCAGGTCAGGGAGCACGCTGTCAAGGGTGATACTGATGGGTGCAGATTATTATGAACAGGAGCGCGATGATGGCCATGGGCTTGGAATAGGGAAAAACTGTGTCATCAGGAATGCAATCCTTGACAAAGATGTAAGGATCGGGGATAATGTTCAGCTGATAAACAAGGAAGGACTGAATAACGGGGAAAAGGACGGGATCGTTATTCGCGATGGAATAATTGTGGTTCCGAAATCCGCGCGTATTCCTTCCGGTTATATTTTTTAATCAGCTGCATATAAGCCGGCGTTCAGAAATGAACTCCGGCAGTTTCCGTATAGTTTGTAAAATATAGTATATTACCAACTTATGAACCCGGATCAGCGCCCGAATTGCACTTATCCCTTGTGCATAAAGGTATTCACAAATCGCAGATGTTCCACCAGTGTGATGCCCCTGCGATTTGTCCAAACTTTTCGTTACAAGGTCTTAACGCACTTCGTTCCTTTTCGGATGCATAAGTCAGGTAATACAAAAAAGAAATAGTGTGACATTATTTCTAAAGGGGGTGATGTATGAGTAAAGTAATGGGGGTTCTTCTGCTTTTGTGTGTCTGTTCATTTGCAGATGATGACGATGATACGAGTCAGTCATCATATTCAAAAGTCACAACAGAAAGATACTCTAACTATATCGGATTTGCAGGCGGCCTCACTTCCGGATACGGACTTTCTTTCAGAAAGTGGATTAAAAACAGCTGGGCATATCAGGTTAACTTTTTTCCTTTTTACCGTGAGTATAAGTATCCGGAGGACCGGTATAGCGGCTATTATGATTATAATTATGATATCGACAGTGGATATTCACATGAGGGACTGGGTTCTTTAGGGCTGACATTTTTAAAAAATATTGCAGAAGCAAAGTATCTCAGATTTCTACTGTATGCCGGGGGAAATCTCAATTTAAAGTACAGTAACTACGATTATTATGAGTCGAGTTATGAATATTCCCGCAATGAATATGTTAAAGTGCACAAAAAAGGCAGGGGATATGAAAATAAGATTACGGCAGGCGGCGGCTGTGGTATCGAGGCCTACGTGTGGAGATTTGGCTTTAGTGGAATGCTTGGGTTGTGCGGTGACTATGAAGTTGAAACCAAAGCAAAGGGTGCGGGATTTACTGCAGAAGGTGGAATTCATTTCAGATTTTGACAAACAGAATTTAAAGTTAAACGATATTATAAGTATTTAACACTAAGTTACTCAGGAGTTCTCTCAGGTCCCCCTCAAGCAGATCCGGAAGAGTTCCTTAATTTTTCCAGAACCACACTTAAGTATAATTTTGAAGCCAGGAGAGAGGAAGTCATTATGAACCAGTTTGAAACCGAAGTGTTTAATACGGTTGGAGCTTTTCTCGGTGCTTATGCAGGCAAAGATCTCCAGAGTTGCCTTTCGTATATAGCCACTGATACTCCTTTGCTGATCATGGGTACAAACGATGATGAAGTCATTACTTCATATGAGGAAGTGGCTGAATCCTTTGCCGCTGATTTTTCCATAATGGATGGTTTAACATGGGGAGATTTGCGTTACAGTTATGTTAAAGCAGAGAGTGGTGTAGGAAGTATGATTATAGAGCTGCCCATTACCTATACAAATGAAGGAAAGCAGAGTACCGCGTTATTCCGTTACGCACTTACTCTTATGCAGCAGAACAACGCCTGGAAAATTTGTGCCTTCCTTACCAGTGTTCCATATAAGAGCGGAAATTACGATTTCTGAAAAAGCAGAATATTTTTTTACCTGCAGGGAGAAAAAAAGGGACCGTAATGGTCCCTTTTTCTTTGATTCTGATAACAGAATTAATTTACAGTCTCATCAGGCCCTGCATAAGAATTGCGGCAACCAGAGAGAGAATTGCATAGAACTCAGGGAATGCTGCAAGAATCATGGTATTACCAAATACGTTGTGTCCCTGTCCCATTCCTTCCACGCCATTTGCGCAGACCTTTGCCTGGTAAATACCAGAGAGGAGACATGCAAGACCAATAGCCAGACCCGCACCAAGAACAACAGCTCCCTGGAAAACGGTAATCTGAGGATTAACCAGGCCATTATAGAGGAAAAAACCAACGAATCCATAAAGACCCTGTGTTGCTGGAACCGCAGTTAAAACCATGGCGCTTCCAAAGGCTTCCGGTTTTTTCTTGTACATTCCAAGAGCTGCTGATCCCACTATTGAAGTACCCATTGCCGAACCTACTCCGGCAAGTCCAACCATCAAGCCCAACCCGATCATTGCTATTATATATCCCATCTATGAGCCTCCTTTGATCATGTTTTTAATTGGGATTATTGAACTGATTTAAGAGTTTTGAATGGATTATAGGGCTTTCCCCCTCCCTTGAAACCAAGACTGCCGTAGAACTCAACAAAAGTCAGTCTCAGGGGGTGGACAAAAGATCCTATAAGAGCGAGTGCAAGATTAAGTGTATGGCCTACAACCAGAATGAGAATTGTGAACACAATCATCGGGGTTGCGTACTCAACCTGCCCGTCTTTAGTGATAAACATGAAAGCCATATAGTTGAAAGCTGCGCCCAGAAGTCCACCGGCCAGTCCAAGAGCAAACAGACGCAGATAGGAGAGGACATTTCCGATAATCCCGCTGATATACTGATAAAGTTCCCATAAGCCGATCAGCGGCCTCATGAAAATTTTCATCTGCAGGTTGTTAAAAAGCATGAATATGGCCAGGCAGATAAATAAGCCTGCTTTGGCAGCACCCGGTGAAAGAACGGTAAGAAGTGCTCCGATTTTCAACGGGCCTATCACCAACAGATGCATATCAAGAAAATGAGCATGAGCAGCCATTATTAAGGCTGAAAGCAGCATTCCCAGTGAAGCAAGAGGCTGCAAAGCACCTTGCACACTTCCCTGAAGTGCGCTGTTGACAGCTTTGAGAATCATTCCAAAAGAGAGTTGAATGATCCCAATTACCATTGCAAAAGCCATCATAGGAAATTGCTGACCTTTTTCAGTCTCAATAGGGCTCAAAGGAGAAAAGATATCTGCCCCTCTGGCAAAATAGGCGCTTCCTTCTGCGATTCCAGGACCGCCAAAAATGGTGTGTCCGAAGAAACTGTTCATCAGCACACCTGCCACAGCAGTTGATAAACCCAGTACTGTGACCAGAAGAGTAATCGGCTTTACCTGTTTTGGAGCCAGAAAAGTGGCTACAGCCCCAAGGATTGTAAGGATAAGCCCATAGGCAAGGTCACCGAGGCATACTCCTACAAACAACATGAAGAAAGGGGCGAAAAATGGCGTGGGGTCCAGTTCCCAGTAATCTGGAAACGAGTAGATCTTCATGATTGGCTCAAAGAGCTTTGAAAGAGGGCCGTTCTTTACCATGATGGGAACGGTTTCTCCTGATACCGGCTCTGAAATTTTAAACCAGGCAGAGAATTTCTGAAGATAAGCGGCTACATCCTTCTCCTTATTTACAGGAATCCAGCCCTTCATGAGAAGAAGTTTGCCGGAAGCGTGATCCTGCATCGAGAGGCGAGTACGCTCGTAATTCAGCGTATTCTGCTTATCTATCATGAATGTTTCAAGAACGCCGATGCTTGAAACCAGACTGTCAACCTGTGAATCGATAGATTTCTGTGTGGTTTCAAGAGATTTGATTTTTTCATTTACTGAAGACAAAGACGAATCGGGCAGTCTGATCTCTTCAGCATCGATCTTTACCGGTTCATCGCGTTCTATTGCTACAAAGTATACCTGTCCGTTCAGGCTGCTTATATACTCTATAGGCAGTTTTGATTTGTCGAGCGCGTCGAATTTTTTCTGAGCCATTGTCAGAAAACGCAGCCGAACACCGACAGATGAGAGTTTTTTGACAGATGAGGGTTCAAAATTGCCCCAGGGTTCAAGAAGCACCACATCTTTTTTAAGGGCGGCAATTTCCTGAACGGTTTTTTCACGCTGCTGCTCAAGTTCTTCAAACTTGTTGAGAACCTGAACCGGATCCCCGTCTTGGAGCTGACTGGGAGTCAAGCTTTTATCTTTCTGAACTTTTTTAAGAGCGGAAATGATCCGTTCACAGCGCCGGGCAGTCCCTTGAAGTTCAGAAATGCGGGAATCACTGCTCCCGTCAGATTCCTCTTCAACATGAACCACACCCAGAGAGCGAAGGGAGTCTAAGAACTGTTCCCGTTCTTTATAGTAGAGTAAAAGCTCGAGACGTTTCATCTTTACAATCATTATGCAGCCTCCGTCTCGGCAATTTTAGCCTTGAGAATCTTCTGTGAAGATTTTGAGAGGTTCTCTTCATCTTCCAGAAATCGTTTAATTCTTCTTATTGCTTCCTTGTACTCAGGAATCTGTACCTTTTCGTAAAGGTTGACTTTCTGAGTCGTTTTTTTGCGGGCAAACTCAAGAATCTCCACCTTTTTTTTCGCAAGATCAAGAGAGATTTTGAGGCTTGCCAGACTTTTGAGGATCTCGACACCAGAGGGAACCCATGCCGGAAGAGAGAAGACACTGTAGCGCTGAAGGTCGAAATTCACTTCACGCAGGACAGGTGTTTTGACGCCTGCAATTTTCTTGATATCGGTGGCTACACTGGTCACCTTTACAAGATTTGCCGGCAGCTCTTTCCACAGGCAGTGAGTGTTTGAGTGGGCAGTATACTGCTTCTGGAGATCCTGTTCAATTGCAGCGGCCTGCTCTTTGGCTTTTTTCACTTCCAGCCTCAGTGCGGACTCTTTTGCAACAAGGGTCGGGAGCGCATTTTCACGCACCTTCAGCCCTTTGTTGAGCTGCTGCAGATAGGTCTTGTTGTATTGAAAATTAAGAGCCATCTTTACCTCGTTACATTATGACTGCGAGCCGACCCAGTGTTTCTCCATGAGTTCCGCCTTGATACCAACTTCATCTTTCGTAAAGTACTTTCCGAACAGTTTCCACCCTGTGTCAAGCATGGCTTCAACTTCAACGTTAATATCAATAGCAAGCAGTTCGCGGGAGTATTCACGCGCAAACTGTAGCGTACGACGGTCGTATTCGGTAAGATCAAAGCCGTTATCAAGCTTTGTTCTGGCGTTTGCGGCGTCAGCGTAAAGACGGATAGCGGTGTTCATGACCTGCGGGTGATCTTTACGCGTCTTCTTTCCAATAACCAGCTGTTTCAAACGTGAAAGGCTGCGGAATGGATCAACGATAACCTTCGCAATATCGGTATCACGTCTGAGGTAAAGCTGACCCTCGGTGATATAACCTGTATTGTCGGGAATAGCATGAGTGATGTCACCCCCGGAGAGAGTGGTCACCGCGATAATTGTGATTGAACCGCCATCAGGGTACTGAGCGGCTTTTTCGTAATTTTTAGCAAGATCACTGTAAAGTGATCCGGGCATGGAGTCTTTTGACGGAATCTGGTCCATACGGTTTGACACGATAGAAAGCGCATCCGCGTAAAGGGTCATGTCTGTAAGCAGACAGAGAACTTTTGCTTTATGCTCAGTTGCGAAATATTCCGATGCGGTCAGGGCCATGTCCGGAACCAGAAGACGTTCCACGGGCGGGTTGTCTGTGGTATTGATAAAGGCGATAATTCTGTCGAGAGCTCCCGCATTGTCAAACAGGGTCTTGTAGTAAAGGTAATCGTCATTGCTCATACCCATACCGCCCAGAATGATGACATCTGCTTTTGCTCTCAGAGCCACGGTTGCCATAACCTGGTTAAACGGCTGGTCAGGATCAGCAAAGAAGGGGATTTTCTGACCTGTAACAAGAGTGTTATTCAGGTCAATACCCGCGATACCGGTAGCGATAAGCTCCGAGGGCTGCTTGCGGCGCACAGGGTTTACAGATGGTCCTCCGATTTCAACCTCTGTACCTTCTACTTCAGGACCTCCGTCAATCGGATTGCCATAGGCATTGAAGAAGCGTCCCTTCAGCTCGTTTGAAACTTTCAGTGTGGGAGGTTTTCCGAGGAAAACCACTTCGGCATCGGTTGCCACACCCTGAGTTCCCGGGAAGATCTGCATGGTGATTTTTTTGCCGGAAATCTTAACAACCTGTGCCGGCCGCCCGTCCACCAGGGCCATTTCCTCATTAGACACACCTTCAGCCTCGACTGTACAGGTGGCCTTGGTCACGTTTTCGATATGTGTATAGATTTTCTGAAATGCTTTGGTCTTCATGAATCGTTCTCCTCTCAGACAGCTGCCTGAGCTTCAAGTTCACCTGCTTTTCTTTCCGCCAGCAGTGCACTGAGCTGTTCTTCAAGACTGTTGAATTTATCGCTTTTGAATTCCTGATAGTTCATCTGTTTGAGAATATTGATGATTTTCTTGAAATAATTGCCAATTTCCTCGAAATTGTCGAAGGTGAAATCGTAACTGCATATATCAAGAATTTTGTTGGCCATATACTGTTGACGTTTAATCGGTGTTGATGCATCGATGCGGTCAAAGGCATCCTGCTGGAGGATAATAAAGTCAATGATTTCAGATTTGTTGAAAGTGATATGGTATTCCAGAGGAACACCGTCATCACCAAGGATATTGATCTGATCACGTGCCTCTTTACCTCTCAGAAGCATATCTTTAAGCTGCAAAACTTTATTTACCCAGCCCGGTTCGATAAATTTATCAAGATACTCTATCACTTCAGGGTATTCCAGGTACTTAGAGTAGCTTTCTATCGGGTCAACAGCAGGGTATCTTTTGCTGTCAGCCCGGCTTTGTGAAAGAGCATAGAAACAACGCGCGGCTTTTTTTGTAGATTCTGTAACGGGTTCCTTCAGGTTTCCACCTGCGGGGCTGACAGTTCCGATAAAGGTGATGGAACCGGTCTGACCGTTATTAAGATTCACAAAGCCTGCTCTTGAATAGAAGTTTGCCACAATCGCCGGAAGGTCCATCGGGAAAGCATCCGGTCCGGGAAGCTCTTCCATACGGTTTGACATCTCACGAAGTGCCTGAGCCCAGCGCGATGTTGAGTCGGCATTCAGCAGAACCTTAAGGCCCATAGCGCGGTAATATTCGGCAATTGTCATACCGGTGTAAACACTGGCCTCACGGGCGGCAACCGGCATATTTGATGTATTACATATTATAATTGTACGTTCTATCAGTTTTCTCCCTGTGCGCGGATCCTCAAGTTCCGGAAATTCGGTAAAAATTTCCACCACCTCATTTGCACGCTCACCACAGGCTACAATGATAATCAGATCAGCCTCAGCGTATTTTGAAAGAGCATGCTGAAGAACTGTTTTTCCGCAGCCGAAGGGACCGGGGATAAATCCTGTGCCGCCTTCAACAATAGGATTCAGTGTATCGAAAGTACGCTGCCCGGTTTCCATGACTTTGAAAGGACGGGGCTTGTTCTTGTGGCATTTTACCTCAACCTTGACCGGCCATTTCATAGTCATTGTCAGGTTGCGTTCGTTTCCGTCTGAATCGGTAACAGTGGCGATAGTATCAAGAACTGTGTAATCGCCTTCGGCAACGATGGATTTGATTGTTCCAGAACCGTTGTAATCGAATGGGACCATGATCTTGTGGTCTATCCAGCCCTCTTTGACACTTCCGATCCAGTCACCGGCAGAAACACTGTCCCCTGCTTTGACCAGAGGCTTGAAATGCCATTTTTTATCGTTATCAAGAGGTTGTGTGTACTGGCCTCTTTTCAGGAAGACGCCGTCCATCTTATCAAGGTCGTTCTGGAGTCCATCGTAATTTTTAGAGAGCATTCCGGGACCCAAAGTCACTTCCAGCATTTTTCCGGTAAACTCAGCCTCACAGCCTACATAAAGACCGCGTGTGCTTTCAAATACCTGCACATATGCGTTTTTACCGGTAATTTTTATCACCTCAGCCATCAGCCTGGTACCTTTAAGATCTATGTAACAGATCTCATTCTGAGCAACCGGCCCGTCGACTTCAATAGTGACCAGGTTAGCGACAATGCCGACCACTTTTCCCTTGGTGCTCATTGATTTCCTCCGTTAAGAACAACTTTATTTTTACTAGGATAATATCTGTTTTAAACTTCTCTTCAGCCTTTTTCTTTTTTTCGGCTATAATTTATATAAATAAGACTTCTTTTTTCTTACTCTTCTCTTTCTATCCTCAGAACGCCACCGGCATCTCAAATCCCGCTCTCAGTTCCTCAGCCAGCATTTCCAGCCTCTCTCTGCCGGTCTTCGGGTCCAGAACTTTCCATCTCTCGACTATCGCGAGTTTGATTGAAAAAGCGAGAACCTTTTCGATTCCGAAATAAGAAAAAGTGGTCATGTCATTGAGCATTTCCCAGCGAAGAGAATCCAGACCCTTCTCCATTTCAAGAAGGTTTCCCCGGGAGATGGCCAGAACTTTTTCAGTCCAGGGCAGAATAGATGAAAGGCCGAAATCAGGGGCATTGGAGCGCAGTATCAGTTCAGCCACATCGTTGCGCCCGATTATCATCGTGGAAACAGCCCTGTCTCTTTCCGTTGCCATCTCATCGAAATGCTTCAATCCTTTACGGCTGTTGATCCCTGCGACCAGATTGCGGAGATTAAGCTCGAAAGTGAACCACTCTTTTATGAAGGCATTGTTGTTTGCGATGACCTCATCGAAGAAAAGCCAGTTGAGCTGATCCCGATTGATCAATCCCGGGAAAACCTGACGGCTTTCTTTGTACGCTTCCAGAAAAAGCTGCATGTATCGAGGAAGGATTTCGGGATTTTTTATAGATGAAGTCAAAGTATCACGGGAGAAATTCCCCTTTGGATCGAAATCGGTTTTGTTTTCCAGAATGGAGATCAGGTTATCGTTATCGAAGGGAAGCCTGATCAGCTTCAGGAGTTTGCGGTCAGCACCGGTAACCTGCTCTTCGGTCTCTGCGATAAAATCGGTGAATGAGGGGACATTCTTGCCCTCATCAAGAGAAATATCCGGGAGGCCTGCGACGAGGAAATAGTAGCTGCTTGCCATAATTATTCACCGAACAGGTATTGACGGGTTCTTGGACGCAGGTACTCTTTGAAGAATTCCTGAAAGTCTTCATCGGTAAGACTGATTCTGAAACCACCGCCAACCGGTCCGATACGGAACCCCGACTTGATTGATTTGGTAAAGGAGAGGTCGATGTTTTTCTTCAGAAGGTCGGATGCGCTTTTCTCAAAGGATTTCTTGAGCTCTTCCTGTTTGTTTACCGGCAGAAGGACTTCAAGCCTGGGGGCTTCGCCAGATGTTACATTCCAGTTCTGGATAACCGTAGAAACGAAGTCTTTAACGTTTGAAGGGTCGGCCAGTACCTGAGTGGTTGAATCTTCGATCACTTTTGCCGTAACAAGATCCAGAATCTGCTGCTTGATGGCAGAGAGAGCCTGGGCACCTGTGAGTTTCAGTTCAGATTCGGTATTTCTTTTAAGCTCCTGGGCCTGTGTGCGAGCATCAGCGAGAATTTTTTCGGCTTCTGCTTTTGCGTCACTGATAATGCCGGCGGCTTTTCCTTCCGCTTCAGAAATGATCTGGGTGGCTTTCTGTTCGCCTTTCTCCACACCTTCCTGGTATATTTTTTCAGTCAGTTCCTGGATTTTTTGTTCCATTGGCTTTCCCCTGAACGATGTAAATGAAATAAACTTTTGAGATCCTTTTTGGTCTTCCAATATCGCATGTTAAACGATAAAGTGTACTTTCCTGAATACAGGAGAAGAAAAACAATATAATAGTATTTTTACAGACATGCAAACATACAGTTAGTTCCTATTAATTGAAAAAAATGCTATTAATCAGACATATAATTAGAGTTTGGTATATTATTATTGTCGGATGAGGGTTCTTTTTTGGGAAAAAAAAGACAAAAAACTATCGGGGAGCATAAGAGTTTTTTGGAAGGGGGAACCGGGGGAATGTATAAAAACTTGTGTGGGAGGCCTCAATCCTGCCTTAGCCGATTCGATCTCGCGCAGGGCAGGCTGGTTATATAAGCCGCTTACCCTGCCTGATCTCTTGAAAGGCCTCGCGTCACGGGGTATACCGGAGTTGAAGGTAGTAGCTACTCTTCTATTTTAAACCTTTTCAGACTCTCCGGTGTCACAACCACAAGCACTCTTTCAGTAGGGGAGAATGTGGCACACACTGCGGAGTTACCGTATTTTCCCAGTTCTTTCCAGTTCCTGGTGGAGTAGACTCTGCCGCCTGCGGCAAACAGGGAGCCATCGGGGGAAAACGCGTGACAGAATCCTTTAAATTGCCTTATAAGCGTACCATCGTTGCTTTTCACCAGAAGCACTTTACTCATGATAGTCTTCTCGATTGTAACAGCGATCGCGCTGTCCTGTGCAGAGTAAGAAAGCAGTGGAAGACGGGCTCCGGGAGCTGTTCCCGGTTTATCGGAGAAATAAGGAAGATCCCGGTCATGTCCGCCTGTGCGGCTGTCAAATATTCTTACCCTTGACTGATAGTCCATCATGAGATTTCTGTATTCAAATACGGCAAGCTTCGATGAAGAGTGCGAAAAGGCAATATCCGCAAAAAGGTGACCCTGAGCTGGATCGAGACTGTAGATAAGAGAATATGTTTTTGCATCAAGCACATATACTCTGCCATCAGCCACCGCAGCCATAAGGCTTCCATCAGGAGAAAAGACTGCTCTTGAGGTGTTTTGGGTTACTGTGACAGTTCTTATCTGTTTCCAGTTTGCGGATTCGTAGATAAGGACCTTATCTCCCCCGGCTATCGCCAGTGTATCACCACCTGGCAGAAACGAGACTGAGTATCCCGAAAGGAGCTCCGGGAGAGGCAGAAAAGCCATCACCCTGCTTTCATCATTTTTTTCCTGGTAATAGAAAACCCCCGATGAACGGAAAAAGTCACGTTCGGAGAACCGCGACGGTACGGCGGCAATTTGCCCGGTCTGATTAACTGAAAACACGCCTACACTTCCTGCTGTAATCATATTGGGAACGGCAAAAAATTTTCCGGTAGGGGAATATGCCACGTTTTTGATGTTCACCGGTCTCAGCTGTATGACAGGGCCAACCTGTTTAACCCGCGAATATCCCGAAAATGAGGCAAATAATAAAACAACTAAGAATAGGATCTTTCTCATAATGGTTCTCCTGTAATTCAATATACCTTAATACATAGGAAATTGCATGCCGGAGGATAAAGCAATCCACCGGGGAGGATCACTAAAAACCGTAACTGATCTGCCAGTTGAGAGACTCCTCAGGCGCAAGATCTTTATCAAAGTACGGTTCAAAAGAAAATGTTCTGGAGTTTCCCCATACCGGCATCCAGGCCAGCGGGAAATTACAGTTCACCTCCACACTGCCGGATAAGGGGTGGAACTGGGTAATTTTCAATGGCTCACCGGATTTAATGCCAAGCGGCTGGTAACAACCTTTTTCCCAATTGTGCTCTCTGTGCCTTTTCAGAATTTTTCCCTCAGTGAGGTAAAAGCCCGGATTTTCCGGTACTGAAACTGGAGTAGAGAATGAACAGCATGAAAGATCTGAGTTTAACGGGAAAAAAGGATGAGCAAACCATCGTACGCGGAACTTACTGCTGCCGGTGTTTTTCAATGTAGAAGCCGAGCACACCTGACGGTCCTGAAGACTGACAATTCTCTGCAGATGCAGCCTGTACTCATTAAAAACTCTCCCAGAGCTTTTGTTAAACTCCTGATCGGAATCCATCACTACTGAAAAGTCATTGATTTTGGTTCTCCAGGAGCAGAATTCCACAACATCTGGGTTGTCTCTTACATGAAAGGGCTCCACCGGGCTTGATCTGAGGACAGTTCCTACACCAATTACCAGCACCTGTTCACCAACCCTGGCATTTTCTGCTTCCAGTGCAGATTCAAAAACTTCAGGCGCCCCCTGCCCGTCAAATCTGGATGGAACCGGATCAGGGTAAAGAGGACCGGAAAGGAGGTCTCCTTTTGAGAGATCCCGGATTTGCCAGATGTATCCTCCGGTGCAGTATCGTGAACCGAGACGGAATCGATCAGAGACCGGGTCCAGAACTGAAACAATGAGCTGATCGTTGCGGATAAAAAACATGAATTGCGGCTTTCAGCAGTTACCTGTTTACTTCGAATCACGAAAATAACATCGGCCATTTTTTCGCACCAAGAATGACAGAGGAATTATTCACTGCACCCGATATGGTTGATGGGAGACTATTATAATAATCATAAAAGAAAATGATTTCTACATTCGGTTTACAGTTAGTATAGAGCCGAATTCCTAAGGCATGGAGTCTGAGGGAAGGGTGTGAATTAGTTAAGTGAAAAAGCTCATTTGAAAATAATGTTGAACAATACGTACAAGACAAATATGCCAAATATTCCAAATGAGATTACATTGATAATGCTTGGTTTAAATTTATGTAAATTGTAATAATCCTTCAGTAAGTTGTTCGATTATCTCACTGTTCATTTACAAAAAGCCTTATTACTGAATGAAATTTGTTAAAGAGGGAAATGATTATGGAATGATGTCTCACCCCAGAGATGAATTTGTGATATAACCTGTTAAGTTAATGTTTCACCCCTGAGGTGAATTTGTGACCCTAAGTGTTAAAATGGCCAAACCAACAGAATACCTCCTCAAAAGCTGGTTCTAAGGAATTTGAAAAAAGACCCAAAGAGAGATTTCAGAAAAAAGTTGCCATTAATTTTAATTGAACTGCATATTATAGAAATTTTGCTGATTAAAAATTAAAAAAGTAGTCCGTCCCTGACTCTAAACTTCCGATTCCTGACTTGCAACTTGCAACTCCCATCTTTCAACTTGTGACTTGCAACTTGTGACTTGTGACTTGCAACTCCTACCCCATCTGCTGCAGAAAATCAAGCGACCTGAGTTCTTTGCGGATATCAAGATGAAACCTGCAGTAGTATACCGCCAGACGGGTGAGTCTGAGAAGTTCAGGAAAAGAGATGCGGGAAGGTCCGGAGGGAAAATGACCGCTTAATAAATAAGAAACGATCTCTGAGGGTATCCATCCGGAAGGAGAAAATTGCGGAGCGCATCTACGGCAGATCATTGCACCTTTTTGTGTCATAAGAAATCCCCCGTCAGCCACGATATCCAAACTGCCGCATTTAAAACACCTGCCGAAATCGACTCCCAGACCCATCATTGCTGTAAAATCGAAGATAAATTTCCAGAGAATTGAGAATTGCTCTTCGTGAATTCCCCGCGCTTCATCGAGACTGAAAAGAAAGCGGGAGAGGAGCTCAAAGAGTTCCGGATGAGGTTCGCTGAGAGTGACAGAAGAGAGCAGAATCTCAAATGCTATGTCACGCAGGGTGGTCTTTTCAAGGTTCCCTCTGATACAAGGAAAAAAGTTACCGATGCGGATATCGGAGAGTATCTGAAGCTCACGGTTGGGCTTTAGATAAATAACATGTTCAATCAGGAAGCCACGCTCAAATGGAACAGATTGTTTTGTGTTTCTTCTGATTCCTTTTGCGATGCCGCTGATCCGGCCATATTCCGATGTAAACAGATTGGTGATAAAGCTCGATTCCCGGTATGGAAGAACGGAAAGGATTACAGATGCTGTTTTCTCGATACTCATCTATAACAGAGGCCTTTGCAGATACGTGCTCAGTCATTCTCTTTGACAAATTTGTAGATTACTTCATCTTTCCGCGCCATTCCCAGTTTCTCCCTGGCAATTCGTTCAATGTAGGCAGTATCTTTTTTGAGCTTTTCGATTTCAGCCTTAAGGGAATCGATGGTTTCGCCGGAGTGTTTGATCTGTGCGGAGAGTTTTCTGATCTGCTGATGATGTTTGTAAAGTGCGATAAACCCCTGGTCGCCAAAAAGGGACAGTACAACAAATAACAGAAGCACAGAAGAGATCCAGAGTCCTAATCGTTTTATTTTCATTTTTTACTGTTCTGTTCTGATAAATTGTTGTCCACTGATCTGCTGAACCAGTCCCTTGAGTTCAAGATTCAGCAGATTACAAAATAGTTCACCGGGAGATTTGCCGCACTTTTCCGCCAACTCATCAATACGGACCGGCACAGAAGAAATTTGAGCAAAGATCTCCCGTTCAGCATCGCAAAGCAGCGAAAGAGGAATCTGAGGAGCCGGACAGGATGTAAAGTTTACTAATGGATGGGTAACCACTTTCAGGCATTCGGCGATCTCACGACCGTTTCTTGCCGGCGATGCGCCCTCACGGAGCAGATTGAATGTTCCTGTGCTCTGGGCTGAAGTGATCGGTCCAGGCACGGCAAAAACATCTCTACCCTGCTGTAGTGCATAATGTGCAGTTATCAGGCTGCCGCTCTTTTCTCCTGCCTCAATGACCAGAACCGCTGCCGAAAGTCCGGATATTATCCGGTTGCGCCTGGGAAAATTAAACGATTCCGGCTGGGTTCCCATCGGGAATTCAGAAACAAGGGCGCCTTTTTCCATGATTTTTTCTGCAAGGCCACGGTTTTCGGGCGGATAAATTTTATCTATTCCACACCCCAGTACCGCAACCGTTGAGCCGCCGTTTAGAATGCAGGTTTCATGTGCAATAGAATCTATTCCCCGCGCAAGTCCACTTACAATAGATATATTGTGCTGTACAAGTTCCTTAGTAATCGATGCAGCAGCTTTTTTGCCGTAATCTGTGGGTAACCTTGTTCCCACTACCGCAACAGCGTGCCCGGAAAATACAGACCGGTTTCCCTTAACATATAATACAGGCGGCGGGGCGAATATTTCTTGCAGATAAGAGGGGTAGTCGGTGCTGGCCAATGTGATAACAGTGACACCTGTTTTTTGTGCAAACAAAAGTTGCTTTTCAGCATTTCTGAACAGCGCCGGATTTGATAGTTGTGCAGCGCATATCTCAGGAATCACACCATCTCTGACTATTTCAGATACACTCTTTTTAAACACCTCCTCAGGGGTTCCGTATTTCTGAAGAAGGCCCTTTATGCGTACCGGCCCTAAACCTTTAACGGAATTGAGTGCGATCCATGAAAGTGGCATTTTTTACCCCGGGTAGATTTAGAGCTTGATTCAGGTGCCTGCCTGTTTTCTTTAAGGCACCCGGGCCCGGAAAACGGGCTGCATTTTTAGATCAAAGATGAAACCAAAAATAATTGCTGCAAGAACTCACTTGCTCTTATTGCTAAATCTGTGATATTTTATGATTCTGGGGAAATTTTCCGATTTATCCCTTGTCTTTCGATCTGACATGTTTTTTAAGGGCAATGTAAAAACCCGATTTTGGGAATATTTTCTGGAAAGGATTATCCCGTGAAATGCTTTGAGATGACAGGCTGCAGTGAAAAGGATAAAAGCTCCTGTTTGGCATGGACCAGCTTTAAGGAAAATCCTGCAGAGATGGAAAACATACATTGCTGGGTTATTAAAGGTGCTTTCCATACAGAAGAGAATATTCAGAAATGCCGGCTGTGCAGTTATTATCAGGCAATGAACCCCGACTCAGGTATTGCATCGGAAATAGGAACCGACGCAGCGGTTATTACCTGTAAGGGTACGATCAACAGCGAGCGGTGTGCCGTACTGGAAAAAATCTGGAAAAATTTGAAACAAAATGGAAAGTTTAAAGTTGTTCTCGATTTTTCAGGAGCAGGTAATATCTACTCCTGTGGACTTGGCTTGATTGTAAAGATTCACAAAGAAGCGCAAGCCGGAGGAGGATCTCTTATAGTAAGCGGAGCCCGGGGAAATGTGCTGGCAATTTTAACCGGCACAAAACTGATCAGAATTGTCAAATTTGCATCAGATAAAAAAGCAGCAATTGAGTATTTTGAGCAGCAGAGGATAAAGCAGGAAGCCATTGAGAGGGAAGCTGCTGAAAAATTGAAAATGCAGCAGCAAAAAAAGCGCATCCCCTGTTGGGAGTTCTGGAAAAATCATAATCCCCGCAATGCTACAAAATGCGATGAGTGCTTCACAAAAGCCTCCAGCTCCAGTATACCATGCTGGATTATTGAGGGTATGATCGAGGGGATATCATTTCAGTATGTAAATGAAGAGTGTGAAGGGTGCGATTATTTCAAAAAATTCGCAGTGACAGAGGAAAAAATGCCGGCATAATGAAATGTAGAGACGTCCGGCCGGACGTCTCTACTATTGATACCATACCAACTATTAAACTGCAGCAGTTTTCCCCAATATTTCCTCAAGATCTCCCTGTGCTGATTCCCCAATCGGCCTTATACCGAAATTCTGGACAAGAAATGAGAGAATATTCGGAGAGATAAAAGCCGGCAGTGATGGTCCCAGACGGATGTTCTTTACACCAAGGTAGAGAAGGGACAGAAGAATTACAACCGCCTTCTGCTCATACCAGGAGAGAACCAGAGAGAGCGGCAGATCGTTGATTCCGCAATTG
>CAYLVN010000014.1:12853-18472 GCA_964387115.1 uncultured Fibrobacter sp. | reverse complement strand
CTGCCAGGGCCTGAAGTATCGCCTGTCTGATCCACCAGACCGCATAAGAGATAAACTTGAAATTCTTTTTTTCATCAAAACGCTTTGCCGCCCTTATCAAACCAAGATTTCCCTCGTTTATAAGATCGCTTAAGGGAAGCCCCTGATTCTGATAATTACGGGCCACACTTACTACAAACCGGAGATTTGCCTTTACCAGCCTCTCCAGCGCCTTCCGGTCACCCTTGCGTATCCTGACTGCCAGTTTGGATTCCTCTTCAATCGTCAGACTCCTGTTTTTCCCGATCTCCTTAAGATAAAGTGCAAGTGATCCCTCCTCAGGAAGAAATTGCGATTTTTCCATACTCTCGTTTCACCTCATATATAAAATTCCAGCGATGATGATCTTGTTCCGGTACTCTGGGGAAAATGATAAAATATAGCAAATCCACCTTTTAAGTGCAATCCGGCTTTGAGAATTCAACTAAGTCTTCTTTGATTGTATCATTAAGGAAAGCAGATAAAAAGAACTTTTGCACAATTCCTGCGCGCAGTACACATCCGGAAATACATTTCCTAAAACAAACAAGACATAAACCCGATTTGCTATACATTGATTTCAAACTGATTTCCTACAATGAAACATTCCATCCCGCAGCCACTTTTGTCAATTATCCGTTTAGAATCTTTAAGGAAGGATTCAAGCTGCTTGTCGGTACGCCGGTTATTTATATGAAAAAGTCCAAGTTTTTTCACACCAGCTTCTATCCCCAGCTCTACTGCTTCCGTATACATGGAATGACCCCAGGCCTTGTATTTTTTGTACTCTTCCCTGTCAAATTCCGCATCATGAATCAACAAATCCGTACCTCTGCAGAAGTCCAGATAGTACTCAAATGGCTGACTTCCCGGAAGATCACACCCCAGTTCATTATCCGTTAGAAAAACAAATACTTTTCCGTTCTCCTCAAGCCGGTAACCCAGACCACCATTGGGGTGATTCAGGTAAATCGGCTTTATTTTCACTGATCCAATATTGAAAGACCTGGTCATGATATCCTTGAAACGCACTTTGGCCGGAAGCAGCTGAAGGTCCACCGGAAAATAGGGTGACTTCATTATTCCATGAAGAGCGGTTTCAAAACTGGACACCTTGAATGGACATCCGTAAATGTTGATACTGAATTTCCGGTTATATATCGGGTTGAAAAAAGGAAGACCCATGATATGATCGAGGTGAAGATGCGTAAAAAGAATGTTAACCTTCCTGATTTTCTCCCGCATCAGTCTGTCCCCAAGATTCCTGATTCCGGTGCCTGCATCGAGTATGATCAGATCACCTTCCCCGGACCGTACCTCTACACAGGTGGTGTCCCCGCCATACCGGCAATATTCAGGGCCACTTACGGGAATGGAACCTCTGGATCCCCAGCAACGAACAAGCATCACATCTCCTCGTCACTATTGGCAATTTTATGAATGACGCAAATACATATTATAACTATTCATCTCCCAAATTGCGAGAAAAAAACAACACAGTCATATTCTGAACAACTCTCAGGATTTCTTCTCAAAGACAGAAACTCTGTTCTCTCCGGTATTTCTTTGACAGCTCCCCGTCAAAAAGTATATTTAAAAATTACTCTGAAATAAATATCGGGAGGAATTATGTCCAAAACTTGCGAAATATGCGGAAAACACCCTCAATCAGGGAACACTGTCTCACATGCGCACAATGTCAGTAAGAGGATCTTCTATCCTAATCTGCGCACTATCAAACAGACCATTGACGGAACATCTAAAAAGATCAAAATCTGTATGAAGTGCCTTAAAGCAATGGCAAAAAACTGATCAATCTATACTCCGCGCCCCAAAAGCGCGGAGTCTCATTCCCTTATGGCTTCCTGATTTACCTGTTTTCACCAGAAGCATTGATGCCTTACCGGAAAGAATTTTTCTTCCCAGCATATCTGCATTCAGACCGGCTATTGATTCCCGCACAACACCTGTCTTCCTGTAAACTCTGACTGCAGTCACATTATTACACCCCAGCGGATCAGTCAGCCTGAAGTTATCAAACATCACCGCCGCACCAGAAGAAACAAACAGCCCTGCTTCCTCATACAAAGATTTTCCGTCTGCTGTCCCCATGATGGTCCCGTTGACAGAAAATATCAGCGAATCGCTCTCTTTTCTCAGTTCCAGATTATTCCACCCGTCCGGGCCTGACTTGTCAAGGTAACCGGAAACAGTATTCCCTCCATCACTGTAAGAAGCCCATTCGCCCCTGCGATTTATACAGAAGAACTGCCGGACTGAATCTGAAAGAACAAAAAGGCCGCAAAAAATACTGCTGTCACCTCCACTGAAGCTTACATCCGTCCTCAGAGTAAAATCTGTCAATGGGATATGAAGTCCATAGCAGGCTTTCTGATGAGCCGATGTAGTTATGCTGAGAAAACCCTTTTCCTGCTCAAGCTTTCCACTCCCGCTGAAAACCCAACCGTAATTACCAAAAACTGAAAAGTCATCAAAGAAACAGGCATACCTGGTAGAATCATAAGTTTCTTCCCTGTACTGGATAGAATCAAAATTCGCCGATGTGTAAGGCTGAACCAGAAAACCGATATCACCAGTATTGTAAGCGGAATCGATGAATGTAAAAACGAAGTAACCGTTACAGAAAACAGTCATCCGTTCCCTTTTTTTGCTCACAGAGATCAGATTGTCTTTTTTTCTTACAAAAGGGCTGCTTTCCGAATACAGCTCACTCAGCGTCCCCGGACTGTATTTGTAAGCATAAACACCGCCTTCACCGGTCACAACTGCATAGCCGCTGATTCCCCCACCGGAACGGTTCAAACAAAAAATTATCCCCGCACCGGGATCATCTGTTACTACTCTTCCTGAGAAGGTAAAGTCCGATGGCTTCAGAGACATATTATGGATTGCCATTGCCGAGTTTGCAGAACCTGAATTGTCAATGGCTGCACAGCCTCCACTATAGCTGATACTTCCACCATCATTAATCAAAGGGGCCCAGTTGAGAATCGATTGAGATTCATTGCTGAAATAATCTTCAAATAGAACCTCAGCTCTGATATCAACAATAACAGAGATCATCAGAAGCAAAAACAGAATTGCCGGTTTGCCGCCCATACTCAAATTATACCCCTCATACCTGCTGGTAACAAGCACTCTATGAAAATGAGTGGGACTTAAGGCAGAGCTGGAGTAATGAATCAGCGTATAATCCTGATCAGATACAGAGAAAAGGGCTACCTTTTCCCGTATTTTGGCTGCACCGGTTTCCCCTGTGGATAGGAGCCCAGAAAACGGTAAAACCTGGTTATTTCTTGTAAATTGGCAAGTGCATTACGCTGGGCATCACTTGTCGGAGATCCTTCAAAATCGAGATAAAAGAGGTACTTGAATCCTTTTCCATGCACCGGACGAGATTCAATTTTAAAGAGATCTATGTCTCTCAACGCAAACGCGCCAAGGCATTTAAACAGGGCCCCTGGAATGTTCTTCATCGAAAAAACGACAGAGGACTTGAGAGGCAGATTGCCCGAGGGTTTTTCTGATTTTTTAGCCACCACCAGAAATCTGGTGGTATTCCATTTATTGTCCTCGATATTTGAGGCAAGCACATCCATCTTGAAGTCGATCGCAGCCTGAATAGAGGCTATCGCAGCGGCATCTTTAAGCCCTTCCTCCCTGATTTTCTTTACAGCCAGAGCTGTATTGGAATAAGGAATCTTTTCTGTACCGGTAAAGGCATTGAGATATTTCTTGCATTGAGCAAGTGCCTGCGGATGAGAGAATACCCTTTTTACCTGTGATTTTTTTACACCTCTGTTTGAGATAAGAAAATGCCCGATGCGTAAAAGAATCTCTCCGGCAATGAAAAGATTACTCTCAAGAAGCAGATCATAATTCTGATGAATACTCCCTGCCAGAGAGTTTTCGATAGGCACAACCCCATAGTGGCACTCGCCGCTTGCAACGGCTTTAAAAACATCCGGGAATTCAGGTTTAGCCATCAGTTTAGCAGAAGGCCCGAAATGCTCAATAGCAGCCAATTCACTGAAAGCCCCGTGCTCACCCTGAAAAGCTATTTTCATTTAAATAACCTCCGTACACCCCAGAAACGTTGTTCATAATATTTTTCACTCAGATTACTGTAAATCACGCCGTTGCTGCTGCTTGCATGTGCAAATTTTCCATTGCCCAGAAAAATCCCGACATGGTTAACCCTGCCTGAAGTACCTTTGAAAAACACAAGATCTCCCTGGCCGGCCTGTGACAGTGGAACCGTCCTTCCGTAATTCTTGAGTCTCCTTGTCGAATGCGGAAGCTTCAGGTGACTGACCTCCCGATACACCAGACACACAAGGCCCGAGCAGTCTAATCCTTTTCTGCTCATCCCGCCGTACCGGTAAGGTGTTCCGATGTAAGAAGAGATAACTGCGGCAAGACGGGATTGAGGTATTTTATAGCTTTTTCTGTAATCCCAGTCCCGGGGAACAAGATACTGTTTCGATGAGACCGCAGGCTGAGCGGAATTCCGGCTATACCTGACTGATGGGGCACATCCGACAAAAAAAAAGGCTATAATTGTAAATGCTACATGTGGTCTGGAAAGCAGTCTGAAAGGATACCTCATCAGGTGGATCCCTGCCATCAAGCCTTCATCTCCTGAACCGCAAATGCCGAACGGAGAAGCGTGTCTTCCCTCCAATGAGGTGCCATCAGTTGAACCCCGACCGGAAGTTTCCCCGCAAACGGGCATGGTACACTCAATGCCGGAATTCCAGCCAGATTTGCCGATACAGTGTAGATATCGGTCAGATACATCTGTAAAGGGTCATTCACTTTCTCACCGATTCTGAAAGCCGGAGAAGGTGTCACCGGTGACATCAGAACATCACATTTTTCAAATGCGCTGGTGAAATCATTTCTGATAAGGGTTCTTACTTTTGCCGCCTTCAGATAGTAGGCATCGTAATATCCTGAGCTTAACACGTACGTTCCAAGCATTATCCGTCTCTTTACTTCAGCACCAAACCCCTGCCTTCGGGTCTCACTGTACATATCGTAAAGAGAGGAGGCGTTCAAGTCACGATAACCGTATTTTACACCATCGTACCGGGCAAGATTTGAGGATGCTTCAGCGGTGCAGATGATGTAATAAACGGCTATGGCAAAAGAGACATTGGGAAGTGATATGTCAACAGCCTCGGCTCCGGCATCCTTCAGCCGCTGCAGAGTTTCCATAAGAGGCTTTCTTACTTCATCCGACAACCCCTCCCCGAAATATTCACGGGGCAGGCCGATTCTCAAGCCTCGTATGTCACCGTTATAAAGATTATCCGGTTCCCTGAAAGGTTTACCTGCACAAGTGGAGTCACGTTTGTCTTCACCTGAAATAACCGAGAGAACAAGACCCAGATCCCGTACATCAGAAGCCATGGGCCCGATCTGATCAAGCGACGATGCAAATGCGACAAGGCCGTAACGGGAAACTCTGCCGTAAGTCGGCTTCAGGCCCGCAACACCGCAATGGCTGCAGGGCTGCCTGATCGATCCCCCCGTGTCTGAGCCCAGAGCAGCAGGAACCAGTCCGGCTCCGACAGC
>CAYLVN010000014.1:0-12843 GCA_964387115.1 uncultured Fibrobacter sp. | reverse complement strand
TCCCCCGCTTGACCCCCCGGGAATTCTCTCCCTGTCTGCAGGATTTCTGGTGGGCCCGAAATCGGAAGTCTCGGTACTCGATCCCATCGCAAACTCATCAAGATTGGTCTTACCCACAATCACTGCCCCTGCATCAAGAAGCATTTCCACCGCAGCAGCATTGTAGGGCGGCTTGAATCCCCGAAGCATCCGCGAACCGCAGGTTGTCTCAACACCCCGGGTGCAGATGTTATCCTTCACGGCTACAGGGACACCAAAAAGCGGCATCTGTTTTCTGCGTTCATCAGGTAAGGAGTCCAGCATCTCAGCCCTCTCAAGAGCCTCTTTCTCCTGCACGGAGATGAATGAATGCAGGCTGTTGTCCTCTTTTTTAATCAAATCGAGCGACTGATTCAGGGCTTCAACACACCCGATCTCTTTTTGGCGGATCCTGGCGGCCAACCTGGAAACACTCATGTCTAAAAACGCCATCTTATAACCTTCCTGTAAACTGATCGGGCATTCGGGCCCTGAAGTTTTTATCTGTACCAGCGGAAAAAGTAAAGGCTGATAAATATACCTATAATAGACAACAAACTGAATTTTATCATAAAACCAAACTGAAACTTTATTGCGTACAGGTCTATCAAGACTGGTTTATTATTGACAAAGTCACCTATACCGAACGGGATGCTGTATGTAAAGAATGTCTTTACCACACTCTGGCCTCCCGGCAGCATGGCGACAATACTGTTAAGATACGACCCGATCAAGATTCCGACCAGCACCACAAGAATTATTGTGGTAATCCGTTTTTCTTTTAAGGGAACTGCCATACAGGCCCTTTCTGCAAAATGCCCTGAAAAATGTTATTTCCCGATATACTCACTCAGTGTCAGATTGACCTCAACAGGTTTGCTTTTTCGAACAATCATCATCTTTACACTGTCATCAACAAAATAATCGAGAAAAAAGCCATCGATATCAGCATGTGTCTGAATGTGCCTGTTTCCCATCCGGCGGATTATATCTCCCGAACGCAGCCCGGCCTTGTGACCCGGACTCTCAGGCTGAACACTGACTATCACTACTCCATCAGTACCATCATAGCCAAGTGAGAGCGCTATAGAGCGGTTCAAATCCTGTACAGATATACCGGTCCATACCTGCCTGCGTTTGCCATATTCGATAAGCTCTCCGGCAACTTTCCTGGCCCTGTTTATCGGAATGGCGAAACCTATGCCTATGGATCCCTTGTTTGCGTTTGATCCGGTGTAAATGAAAGTATTTATACCGATCACTTCTCCAAGTGCATTGACCAGCGGTCCTCCGCTGTTGCCCGGATTGATAGCTGCATCGGTCTGAATCATTCCCTGATAGTAAACCCCTTCTGTCGGGGCGAAGTTGCGGTCAAGTGCGCTTACTACACCGACTGTGACTGTCGGATGTGCATCGTTGATAAAATTCAAAAACGGATTGCCTATTGCTATGGCCCATTCCCCGATCATGGCTTCATCGGAATTTCCGAACTTCACGCATCTGAAATTCTCACCCTTGACCGCTATTACAGCCAGATCCGATCTCTCATCGGCTCCCACAACAACTCCCTCGATCCGGCGGCCGTCGGAAAAGTTTACATACAATTTCGCGGCGTTCTGTACCACATGATAATTGGTCAGAATCATGCCATCTTTGCGGATAACAAAACCGGACCCGATACTCTCTACCTGGCGGTATCTAGGCATGAGTTCCGGGCCGAAGAAAAAATCGAAAAAGTCATCGGAACTGTACCGGTTTTTAACCACCTGAATCTGAGTAACAACAATACCTACCACACATGGGGCAACAAGTTTGGTTGATGCCACTATGGCATTTTTTCTTGACAGACTGAGGTCATTCTCAACTGTTCCGGAGGTCTGCTGATCTGAAAACGGAGATCTCTGCGGTTCCACATAGACTGTATCGGGAGAAGCTTTGCTTCTGGAAATAAATGGCAGATCGCCGTTATATATACGGCGCATGAATTCCCCACCCGCAATGAGTCCGGCACCTATTCCCAGAATAAGAAAGAGGAAATAAACCGATGTCTTTCCTTCAACCCGGCGCATCAGTCCACCCCCTGGTACTGAACGTTTTCCAGAACCAGCCCGAAAGGCGGAGCAGTTTCGCCAACCAGTCTGCGGTCTTTGCGTTTAATTATCTCTTCCATTGTGATATCCAGTCTGCCTCTGCCGATATCAACCAGAGTGCCGACAATAGATCTTACCATCTTATAAATAAATCTGTCTGCTTCAATTGTAAATAACAAAATATCATCTTTTTTTTCAAGCGATACCTGCTTCACTGTACAGATCGAATTATCCGTTCCACACCCGGAAGCCATAAAGGCTGCAAAATCGTGTTTCCCCTCGATTGCAGGAAGATGAGAGCGCACTTTATCCCAGTCAACCCTGTGATTAAGCTTCCAGACCCGATTGAACCACAGCGGCTGTTTTTTAAAGCAGATGTAGTAACGGTAAAGACGGCTCACAGCAGAAAACCTGGCATGAAAAGACGGATCCACCTGCTGAAGATTGTAAATGGCAATTTCTTGAGGAAGCAGCGCATTTACCGACAACTGACATCTTCCCGCGTCTATTGCCCCGTCAAAATCAAGATGGGCACCCTGCCTCCTTGCATGTACCCCCGCATCGGTCCGGCCTGCGCCGGTAATAGAAACCGGAGCCCTGAGCGCAACCGTAAAGGCCTTCTCTATGTGCTCCTGAATACTCTCAGTGTCAGGCTGACGCTGCCAGCCCCCATAGCGGCTCCCATCATACTCAACCCTGAAAAAATACCTCACGCAGCAATACCATTCCTGATCAGCTCTGAAACTCTGGCGATCTTGAAACAAAAAATCTGCACTTCCTGCTCTGTTCCCTCAACCTTTCCACTCTTCACTCCCGCATCAAACTCCAGAAGCCACCTGAGCACAACCTTCAGCTCTTCATCGCTGAATTTCCTGGCCAGCAGCACAATTCCCGATGCAATGATTACAGGATATACCTTTCTCTGTTCTCCCGGCGCAAGAAGTCCACTCGCCCTCCCGATCGCAAAAGCCGCAGCGTTCTGCTCCGGATCGTTAAATCCACGGGAGTTTAGAAATGTCTTGATAACCTGCGGGTTCGCTTCTGCAAAACGGCGTATCCTGAAAAGAGCCCAGTAATGCCTGAAAAGAGCCGATATCATAAGTGGAGCATAAAAGCCGGTTGAAAACAGGGAATCTAAAATAGTCAGAACTCTGGGAAACTGTTTCTGCGAAAGTGCAGATGCCAGTTCATAAACTGTCATCTGCCTCGATGCCCCTACTATCAGCTCGATGGCGTTCCGGTCGATCCGCTGTCCGGCTGGTAAATGAATGTCGATTTTCTGCAGCTCAGAATATAATGTGTCGATATCTGAGCCTGCCAGGTCTGAAAGGTAATCAGCATCGGCCTTGGAAATACTCCTTCCAAAAAGCTGTGGAACCTGTGTTGTAAGCCACTGCCCTATCCTGTAATCCGGTGGTTTCGGAAATTCCATAAACCGGATTTCAGGACTGGAGGCACGTTTTGATGCGCTGAGTTTCTTTGCGGTTTTGGATTCCTGCTCCTTCCCCTTCTTATCTTCATCGATTTCTATTATCAGGTAACAGTCAGGTGGAGGATTGTCAAGCAGTTTGTTAAGCGCCCGTATCTCAGAGTCGTTCAATTCCTGAACATGACCGATAAGAAAAATCCGGGTCTCCTGAAAAAGCGAGGGGGTAAGGATATTCTGTATGAAAAGGGAGAAATCACCGTTGCCGGTATCAAATCTCTCGGTCAAAACCGGATCATGCTGCTTGCAGATCTTTTCAATTATGCTTTTTCGTGCGTGTTCTCTTCCCACACTGTCATTGCCGGCAATGATATAAACCTTTGCAATACTCTCGGTCATGGGATAAGCGGCTCCAGAACCGACTGGCTTTTGTTAATTGTTTCCTTGAACATTATCTGAGCATTTACGAACTTCTTTGCATCAGTTTTCATGACTCTGATAATAGCCGAGGCCAGCTCTGCAGGGTTTTCTGCCCTGAAGCCAACGCCTGAATTCATCAATTTTTCACATCCGTCTTTCTGGGTGTGATAGCAGGGACCGAAAAATACTGGAATGCCATACTTTGCCGGGTCCCAGACATTATGACAGCCTGTGGAATCGAATGTTCCGCCCACAATCGCAGCATCAGCAATTTTATACATATCGTCAAGTATACCGATTTTTTCAATCAGGCAGATTTCCCATTTACTTGATGTGGCAATGTCCCGGATATGGGCCACATTTCCATCCATCTGAGCAAGCAGCTCCGGAACTTCCTCAAGATGACGGGGAACTATGATAAGTTTGCAGGGCATATTGCTGTTTTTAAGAATATCAAAGCATGTTTTGAGCGCCTTGCCCTCCAGTGCATGCACACATCCTGCTGTAATCACAAATTGGCTGTCATTGAGGTTGAGCCCCTTTCTGAGCGCCAGCCACTCTTTTCTGGGCGGGCGTTTTATCATTATGTGGCTCTTTAAATTCCCCACGATATGAATATTCTTGATCTTGACACCCAGTTGTGTAAAGCGTTCTGCGTATGTCTCGTTCTGCGCCAGAACCACATCGAAACATTCAAACAGATACTGCAGCACCCCTTTGAACCGCCTGTAATTGACAAAGGACTTTTCCTCCATCCGTGCATTCACAATACCTACCGGGATTCCTTTACGCTTGCAGGTCCAGAGCATGGATGGCCACAGCTCAGTCTCAAGCAGCCAGACACGGGATACCCGGAAATGCTCAATCACCCCTTTTATAAGCGGAATTGTATCTATCGGCAGAAAACCAGTCGCGCAAATGGTGTTGGTGGGCCTTTCCTGAAGATACTGGACGCCGTTGCGTGTTGTGGCAGTAACGAGGTAGAGATCTTCAGGATGACGCTGCTCGAGAATCTCAAGAAATTTATGCAGGAGTTTTGCTTCGCCTAAAGATGCTGCATGAACCCACACAACAGCCCTGTTCCTGTGATCCTTAATCGAGTATGGGAAACGTTGCCTGGCAGCAAGATCCCAGCCCTTTCTATCACTGATTCTTTTTAAAAAAGGAAAAACAAGACATCGTACCAGTTCCAGAATTGTGCTGTAGCCAACTATACAAAATGAAATCAGAGCATATTTTATTTTCATACTGAAATACTACCAATTGTAAACCTGTTCTTTCCATTTCTTTTTGATGCGTAAAGCGCCCTGTCAGCGACTTCGATCAGCCTGTCTTTTTTGATGCTGTCATTCCAGTCAAATACAGCCAGACCGATACTGATCGTGTAATAGATCCGGTTCTGCGGAGAAGAATAAGGTTTTGAAGAAACGGTTTGTAGAATCCTTGAAGCAAGAATTTCTGCTCCAGCCAGATCTGTATCGGGAAGCACCAGGGAGAACTCCTCCCCTCCGTACCTTGCGAAAAGATCACAGGCCCTGATCATCGCAGAAACCCTTCTTGTCAAATCTATTAATACGGCATCACCAACCTGGTGACCGTAAGTATCATTTATTTTCTTGAAATCATCGATATCCATCAATAGAAGCGCAAACAGACCATTTTTCCGGTTTGCCCGCGCGATTTCCCTGTCCAGAGTTTCCTGAAAAAGCCTGTGGTTGGCTATCCCGGTGAGACTGTCTGTTTTCGCCTGACGCCTTGCCTGTAAAGCAGTGTATCCGTGTTCAACCACCGATGAAACCATGGAGCTGAAAACATAAAGAAACTGACTCTGATCGGTGCTTATCTTTGAGTGATTATCGTGAAACACCGTAAGAGACCCGACCGCCCTGCCCCCCACCATCATTGGAACACTCAATGGATAGAGCGTACTTATCGCAGGAGCTTTACCCTTCTTGCCCTTGTAAACAAATAACGGCACGTCGCCTTCTGCAAACCTCTCCCTGTCTACCAGGGGCATTACCTTATGATGCATGCCCAGAAGAAGCCTGCTGACCTCCTTAGGATCTATCTCTCCCGATGAGGGCATAGCGAAAACTTCCGTAAACCCGAACAGGTTTACACTTATCACAGAAAAAACAGATTCCATCTTCTGATTCGCTTCCTCAAGGGTTATGCGCATTATCTCCGAAACCTCAAGGGAAAGCATCAGTTTTCTTGTAAAGAAGTAAAGCGATGAGAGATCAAACAGGTGTTCCTTGACCTCTGTGGATATACCTTCAGACTGATTCATGATATTGAGGCTCTTAAGGTGAAACAGCCTCGATGCCACCGCTTTTTCCACCTGAATGAGAAAATCTGAAATATCCAGCGGCTTTAACAGGTACGAATTAACGCCCTGATTTATCGCCATTGTCGCTGTATCCAGGGATGCATAACCGGTGATTATAATAACCTCTATATACTCATCCCTGGTTTTTATAAAATTCAGAACATCAATCCCGGAAATATCCGACAGCTTCAGATCGGTAATAACAATATCATAATCATTCTGACCTATCAGATTAAGAGCCTCTTTGCCGCTGTTGCAGGTAGTGACTTTGTAAAAGGGATCAAGAGCATCCTGGAGAACATCGCAGATAATCTCCTCATCGTCCACCACGAGGATACTGCATTCGGAAGCTCGTTTGATCTGGTGATTACTCATAAAATTCCAGAAGGGATGAGATCTGAAAGGCAGATCTGTCAATAATGGTCAAAAATCGGCCGCTGCCTTTTTAAGCAGCGTTCGTCTCTTAAACGAAAAATACTTAAAAATCAGCTGAACTGAAAGCCGATTCCGCAAAAATTTAATCTTATGGAAACACAATGAAGAGTTTGACTTACCTGAACTCTCAAACCTATTTTTAACTATTCATATCAGAGGTACTTACCCACTGTACCGAACTCACTTTTAACAATCTCCCGGCAGGTGTAATGATAAAGAAAATTACCAGAATAATAATAACGATGCTGCCATTAATCCTGGCATGCTCGGATCTTGAAGATTCAACCACTCTAGGCAAAGATATTGTCAGCAGTTATAATCCTTCTGCAGTAAATATTGACCAGAATTTTCAGACTTTTTACAGAAACAACAGCATCGTAACCGATGCCTTCAGCATCCCCGACCAGAATAATGCCCGATTTGGTATACACGCCGGTGTCATTGCTGCCGGTTCTAAAGAGGAATACACCGTAACTGGTTACACGGAATTTGTCATCGGAAAAAATGTGGGCCGGCGTTTTAATACCAAAGATAAGCTGGTTGCCATCACCCTTTCCTTCGACACGATCTCTTTTGGTACCAGATATCTTGAAAATCACAATCTGACCCTTTATTCATGCTCCCAGAATAAGAAATATTCCCGTACTTCAGACCCGACCGGTATGCTCATCGGAAAACTTGTCCAGGACACAAGCAGCAAAAAACTCAATGTTGAAATCGAGGACTCTGTTCTGGCACAATCAATATTTGATGCCTGTCTGGCTTATCAGGAGTGTCTTGACGATTGTTCCAATATAAAGGACCCCTCATGTACCAAATCCTGCGACTCTTTAAAATCAACCTTCAGTTTTTGTCTTTTCAACGAAAATGACTCAAGTTTTGTCAGACTCCGTTCACCTGTAATGAAAATTACACACAAAAGAACCCAGAAAATAAACAAGAAGGATTCCGTCATCACCCGCATAGATTCTCTGACTGGCGCCTCTTACAGCAACTACATAGCCTTCGAAGATGATATCGGTGAAGTCAAAGTCAAGCCGCTTTCTTCAAGCGCATCTGAACGCACCGCAGTCTTCCAGATCGACATCTCATCACTCTGGGACACGATGAGTACAACCGGGTTCAACGAAATTCTTTCTGCAGGTCTGGAACTGAAACCACTTTCATATGAGAATTTAGACAAAAAAGATTCCCTTTTTTCTGTTCGCCATTACCTCTCTGATGAACTGATTCAGGATGGAATTGTACTTGATTCTCTGATCGGGTCCAGAAAACTGAACATAAAAGCAGAATATGACAAATCAGGTAAAATGACCAACTCCATCATTCTTCTGGTAGACAGATACCTCCAGGGGTTAAGGTCCACCCGTCCTTCCACAGTTTACCTTTACATCCAGGTCAACAAGTCTGATGATGTCAGCTGGGAAACAGTGGAGTGGAGAAAACCGGTTTTCAATGTTGTCCTATCAACCTTTAAGTAGCAGAAATGTTTAATATGTCAAATAAAAAATTATTCTCGTCAGTCCTGCTTCTGATTTTCAGTGCAGCGATTATCTACTCCCAGTCGGTTCTGGGGCTTCAGTACCCCTTCGGTCTTCCACTGCAGAACTCCACTGGACCATCACTTGCTGTTGGCGGAGCTGGAACAGGTGTAGCCGATGATTTCTACGGGATGAGTGACAACCCGGCAAATCTGGGCAATGTAAACAGAGCTGTTTTCAGTACGGTCTTTGCGCTGGATCTGCTGAATATCATTGAAGACGGTGACAGGACCAGCCATATGAGTTTCAGTCCAAGGATTCTCTCCTTTTCATTTCCAATGGGGATCATCGGATCCCTGGGCCTCTCCTATTCTCAGCAGACCGATACAGAGCTTAACTTCAGATTGTCAAGAGATTACCCTATCGGAAATCTCGAAGAAACAGAAGATCTGGATCTTGCCCTGGCCAGAAACGGCGGAACCTCCAACTGGCAGGTCGGTTGGGGCATCCCGATCAAAAAATGGGCTACAGTCGGAATCGCCTATCAGCGGCTTTATTACAAAAGCCACACATCCTTGATCAGAAAAACAGAAGGACTCCTGAGTGACACACTGATCGATTCAACACACACAGCTTTTACCGGTAATGGTATCAGAGCCGGTGTTCAGACATCACTCAAAGATTTTACACTGGGTATCTCAGGACAGTATGTCTTTTCCAGCTCCGCCACAGACATCAGAACCAAAAAAGGTACCAGAGTAAAGACAGATTCACCCTTTATAGACTCTATAATCACCACGAAGTCAAGTTACGATCTTAAACCTGCTCCCTCCCTGGCTTTCGGGGCATCTTACAGGATATCGCCTGAATGGTTTGCTGCTATGGAAATCGGGGCTACACTGTGGGAAAGATTCTATTCTGGAATAAGCAAAAAATCAGAACAATATGACAGAGCCTACAATTTCTCTATCGGAACTGAGTATATACCCGCTCCAAACCTCCTTACTCCGAAGTATTATGAGATAATGCAGTATCGCGCAGGATTCCGGTACTCCCAGCTCCCTACTCCCGATGCGGCTGAATTCGCCTTTACACTTGGCACAGGTCTTCCGCTCAGGGATGGTGGAGGACTTTTTGACATTGTATTGGAATACGGTCGAAGATGGGACAGCAATTTCAAGAACTTTACAGAAGAGTTTGCAGGAATTTATCTGGGAATCAACGCCGGCAGGAAATGGTATCAATCCGCTCAGGACAGCTATTGACCGGTTTCAGCACGCTCTTTTTCGAGACTCTATGGAGAAAATAATGGGATCCAGGCTGAGCAAAGTTTCCAAACAGGAAACCAGAAGCGTGCGGAAAAACTCCACTCAGAACCGGAAAAACAAAAATCCGGATTCGACCAGATCCCAAAACGCCTCTTCTGTGCCATCAGTAAAGAAACCATCAAACAACGGTCCGCGCTATAAGTTCAGCACCGATATCCCCCTGAAGTATGATCAGGATTATACATGTGCTATTCCCCGGGATCCCTGGACCTCTTTTGTATATTGGGAATTCACCCCTGAGACTCTTAAAAGAAATACCTCAGAATCTCAGCTTGGATCTAAAATAGTACTTACCGTCAAGGGCAGACAGGAAAACAGCCAGCCTGCCGGTCATCATTTTGACATTTGCCGGAACAGTTTCGAGCAATTCATAAATGTGCCCAGCCCCGGAGAATCGCACCGGTTTGAATTCGGAACCATTAATTCACATGGCAACTACTCTTTTATCAGCGAAACAGGCACAATACCTGCACAACAAAAAGAGATCAGTAAAACAATCGATCAGAAATGGTTTTCAGAAAAATCTGAACAACTGATTCAGTTCTCCGCAAAATCATCTCTGGTAAAGAGATCCACAGGTCACGGTGAGAGTTCGGACAATATGCCCTATCTGGGATCATCCTCCTTCTGAGTTACTGGTTTAGAATCAACATGGACAGCCATAACACTACAAAAGGTTACCTGAGTCTTGTGCTTCATGCCCATCTTCCCTATGTAAGGCATCCTGAATGCGACTACATGCTGGAGGAGAACTGGTTTTATGAGGCGATGACCGAGTGCTATCTGCCTCTTCTTGCAATATTTGACAACCTGGTTTCCGACGGTGTCCCGTTTAAAATCACCATGTCCCTCACACCCACACTCTGTTCGATGATGACTGACGGGCTGCTGCAGGAGCGCTATCAGAAAAGATTGAAAAATCTCATCGAGCTGACTGAAAAAGAACTCAACCGGACACAAAACACCGAGTTCCATTCTACAGCGGAGATGTATCTGAGCAGGTTTACACTCTGCCGGGATCTATTTAACAATGTATACGGGGCTGATGTCACAAAGGGATTCAAGAAATTACAGGATCTTGGTTTTCTGGAGATCATCACCTGCGGAGCAACTCATGGATACCTGCCGAACATGCAGGTAAACCCGAATGCTGTACGGGCACAGATTTTAACCGCTGTCAAGTCCTATCAGCGTTTCTTCGACCGGAATCCTCCAGGTATATGGCTTCCTGAATGCGGATACTACCCCGGTGTCGAGAAGTTTGTTGACGAAGCGGGTATAGGGTATTTCTTTCTGGAAACCCATGGAATTCTCCATGCCGATCCACGGCCCGAATATGGAGTCTACGCGCCTGTTATTTGTAAAGGCACAAAAGTGGCGGCTTTCGGGCGGGATGTTGAATCATCGAAATCAGTCTGGAGTGCCCAGGAAGGCTACCCGGGTCACCCGTCCTACCGTGACTTCTATCGTGACATTGGCTTTGATCTTGACATGGATTATATAGGGCCATATATCGACCCTATCGGCACCAGAACCAGTACATCCATCAAGTACCATAAAGTAACAGGGCAAGGAAACGAGAAACAGCCCTATAACCGGGATGAGGGGATCAGAACCGCTGCCCTGCATGCTGGAAATTTCATGTTCAACCGCCAGAAGCAGGTCGAACATCTGAGTTCCATGATGGACCGCAAGCCGATCATCGTGGCGCCTTACGATGCTGAACTGTTCGGGCACTGGTGGTATGAGGGTCCTGAATGGCTGAATTTTCTTATTCGTAAAATCGCCTTCGAACAGGATACCATCTCCCTTGCAACACCCTCAGACTACCTTAAAATCTATCCTTCAAACCAGCACTGTCAGCCGGCATTCTCATCCTGGGGCGAGGGAGGCTACTCCGAGGTCTGGCTTCAGGAGTGCAATAGCTGGATCTACCGTCATCTGCACCGGATGGAAGAGCGGATGATTGATTGCGCCAGAAAATTCCCCGATCCGGATCAGAACCTCAAGAGGGTACTTAATCAGATGGCGCGCGAACTGCTTCTTGCCGAGTCAAGCGACTGGGCATTTATCATGAAAACAGGCACGATGGTTCAATATGCACAGAGGCGCACAAAAGAACACATCGCAAACTTCCTGCGGCTCTATGAAGATTTACAGAATAACATATACGATTTCGACTTTATTTCACTTCTTGAATCGCACAATAATATTTTTCCTGAAATAGATTACAGAGTCTATTCCTGAACAGGGTACCTCACTAAGGAGTTAATATGAATTGCAGAAAAATCTTACTTATAGTGCTCGCGGCGGCTTCTTTTACACTGGCACAAACGAATGAAACACTTAACATCTTCACATCTTTGGGATTCGGGTTCCCCACCGGAGGACAACTTTTCACGTCAAATTTCATAGATGGTAACGATACTACCGAGGAAGATAAATATTTTAATTATGGACAGGGAATAAAACTCGATATCGGGTTACAGTATTTCATGATGGAGAACGTAGCACTTCAGGCTGGTTTTGGTTACTCTGGCAGAATCCCGGGATTAGAAACCAGAAATACAACTGGTCTTCTCGCAGTTAGTAATACAACTACAAAATACAAGTCTAATCTCTTCAGCCTGAAAGCGCTTGTGGTACCCAGGTTTGAAATTCTCGAACTGCTTAACACGTATACCGGGGTTGGCATAGGATTCTTCTGGAATTCCCTTTCCTATGAGGCCGTAACTGTATCCGGGACAAATAGACATAATTATGAAGGTAAAATCAAATCTACCCCCGCATTAGGACTGCTCGGTTTGATCGGAATTGACATCCCGCTTTCTGATTTGACTGCTGTTTTTGGCGAAGTCGCCTTCGAACAGATGAGTTTCAAATGGAAGAAACGCATCGAGGGAAAGGGATACACTGAAGTTTACGAAAAAGATGCTGCTAATCTGGAAGCTCCGCCGAAAGTACCAGGTTCCAACTGGCAGATCAGGTTTGGAATAAGGTTTATCGTTTTATAAAAAACCCTAACTCCAGGTCGGCATTCGGCTTCATTTCTCTATATTATAGGGTTCAGAAATGATGTTTGAGCTTTCATAATCAATCGTGATTCGGCTTTGGCGAAAAAGACCATGCCCGATAAGGGCATTGATACCCCATATTTTTCAAACCTCGATACGATCTCTTCCCATGTTTTCCGGTCATTCATGGATTCGAAGTCCTGCAGAAAGAACAAAGCCGGGAAGGGGACTCGAACCCCTGACCTACTGATTACGAATCAATTGCTCTACCAACTGAGCTATCCCGGCGATTGCGTTTTTAA